>CAZMDT010000284.1:0-1821 GCA_964564965.1 uncultured Planctomycetaceae bacterium
AGCGGCCGGCGGTCGCGCAGCAGCCGGCCGACGAGTTCGCCGGCGATGTGCTGGGCGTCGGCGGCCGAGCCGCCGTTGCCGAACAGCAGCACCCCGCCGCCGGCGCGGCAGGCCTCGATGATGATCTCCGCCGCCTGGGCGACGCGTGGCGCCAGCCGCTCCGCCGCCTCGCGGATCGCCGCTGTCGCATCGCCAAACCGCCTGCGGACCTCGTTGCTCATGTTGCGATCAATCATCTCCGGGCGCTATCTCCCCGCCGACTCAGGCATCATACGCCGCCCGCACAGCAGAAGAAACGCCCGAGTCGGGCGCGGGAAGAACTGCCTCACAAACCGGCCGAGATGCCTTCGGTGCTGCGGCTGCGTTGGGGCGGGGCAGAATGGGCCGTACTGGACTCGAACCAGTGACCTTGCGGGTGTGATCCGCACGCTCTAGCCAACTGAGCTAACGGCCCAAGTCGATCTTCAGCGATGCACGCGACGTCCGGGCCCGTTCGAGGGCTCCGGCTTGGTCCCACTCGCCGCGCGTGAGGCATTATACACCGGCCCCAAGCTCTCGCAAGGTCTCCAGCGTCGTGGTGAAGTCCTCCGGCCAGGGGGCCTCCAGCTCCATGTCCTCCCCCGTGCGGGGGTGGCGGAAGCCGATGGTGTGGGCGTGCAGCGCCTGTCGGGTGATAAGCGGTCCCTCGGCCCGCTGGGCGTGCCCCTGGAGCTGGCTGCGGTAGACCGGCCCGCCGCCGTACATCCGGTCGCCCACGATCGGATGCCCGATGTAGCTGGCGTGCACGCGAAGCTGGTGCGTCCGGCCCGTCTTCGGATACAGCTCCAGCAGCGTGAACGACGCCCGGCTCCCGCCGACGTTCGGCAGCCGCTGGAGCACCTTGTAGCGCGTCACGGCGTTCTTCGTGGTGGAGGCGTACGGCCTCCCGGTGCCGCGGTGGACCGCGTACTTGTCGCGGATCTTCGGATGCTTGCCGATCGGCATGTCGATGACGTCCTCGTTCAGCTCGACGAGCCCGTGGACGATGGCCGTGTACGTCTTGTGGATGTGCCGCAGCTCGAACTGCCGCCCGAGCCGCCACAGCGCCAGATCGGTCTTGGCGACCAGCAGGATGCCGGTGGTGTCGCGGTCGAGCCGGTGCACGATGCCCGGGCGGAAGACCTCCCCCGCCGTCGGCAGGTCGCCGATGTCCTCGTGCTGCTCGCCGTCCTGGCCCCACTTCATGCGGAAGTAGTACGCCAGGCCGTTGACGAGCGTGCCCGTCCAGTTGCCGCGCGCGGGGTGGATGATCAGGTCGGCCTGCTTGTTGATCGCCAGCAGGTCCTCGTCCTCGTAGACGATGTCGAGGGGGATCGACTCGGGGGGGATCTGGCGCGGGCGGACGACCGGCAGGACCAGGTCGATCTCGTCGCCTTCGCGGATCTTGTAGCTCGGCCGGACGCTCCGACCGTTGACGGTGACGTTGCCCTCGTGGATGTACTGCTGGAGCGACGTGCGCGACACCCCGCGGCCGAGGCGGCCGGAGAGGTACTTGTCCAGGCGGCGGTCCGGCAGCGACCGACGAATGCTCAGGTGCACGTGCCGGAGGCCGTCCTCCTCCTCCGGCTCAACGGCCGTCTCGACGTCCCGTGTTTCCGGCTCGTCGGGCGGGGCGCCGTCCGGACTGTCGGCTGGCTCAGGCATGGGGGCATTGTACGCGATGGGCCCGCGGCCCGCCCGGGCGCGCAGCGGCGGGGGCCCGCGCCGCCCCCCGGGGCCCGGGCCCCCGCCCCCCCCCCCCCCGGCGCCCCCCCGTGGGCGGCGGCCCCCGGGAGTTCAATG
>CAZMDT010000284.1:1831-4618 GCA_964564965.1 uncultured Planctomycetaceae bacterium
CCGCCTCCGGGCGCCGTGCCCCGCTCGACCGCCGCCGACGGCGCCGCCCGTTGCTAGGCGACGCCGATGAGTTCCTTCGTCACGTCCACGGCGCTGGCGGCGTCGGGGGCGTAGCCGTCGGCGCCGATCTCGTCCGCAAAGCTCTGCGTCACGGGCGCGCCGCCGATGATGGTCTTCACCTCGATGCCCGACTCCTTCAGCGCCTTCACCACCTCGGTCATTTGCGGCATGGTCGTGGTCAGCAGGGCGCTCATCGCGCAGACGGCCGCGCCGCTGCTCTGGCATGCCTCAACGAATTTCCCCGCCGGAACGTCCGTCCCGATGTCCACGACCTTCAGCCCCCCGCCGGTGAGCATCATCCCCACGAGGTTCTTGCCGATGTCGTGCAGGTCGCCCTTGACCGTGCCGAGCACGACGGTCGCGACGGGCTGAACGCCGGCCTCCACCAGCGCCGGCTGGAGCACGTCCAGTCCGCCGTGCATCGCGCGGGCGGCTATGAGCACCTCCGGCACGTAGATTTCGTTGGCCTTGAACCGCCGCCCGATGACGTTCATCCCGGCGATCAGCCCGTTGTTGAGGATGTCGGCGGGCTTCACGCCCTCCTCAAGCGCCTGTCGGGTCAGCTCCACGACGGTGTTGCGGTCGCCCTTGATCAGCGCGTCCGCGAGTGCCTGCAAGTCCACCATGCCAGTAGTTCTCCTCAAACTGAAGCCGGTACCGGCGGCCGTTCCCGGGCGGTCGCCGACGGCTGGACAAGGCTGTCAGGTTATCATACGAGCCGCGGAAGTAAACGCCCTTGGCAGAAAACCTGCCCGGTGGCGGCGAGGCCGCGCGGGCGTTACGGCAAAGCCTCACCGGTGAAGCCCGGCAAGTCAAACGCCGGTTGTGTGGCGGGCGCAGTGGCGGGCGCCGTCGCCGGCTGGGTCGTTGCGCGCCGCGGGATCATCGCCACCGGCCGGCGGTCCTTCAGGGCGTCCAGCGCCGCCTGCGCCAGCGTGGCCACCGGGTAGCCGGCGAGGTCGGCCAGCTCCGTCACCTTCCGGTATTCCGCCCCCGCCGCCGCCAGGTCGCCCTGGCTCTCGCGCAATTTGCCCAGCCCGTAGTGCGCCTGCCCGATGGCCGCCCGCTGCTCCTCGAAGCTCAGCGCCTTGTTGTAGTACCTCTCGGCGAGGGCCTCGGGCGGGTCCTGCCCCGCCGCGCTCACGCCGAGGGCGAACATCTCCGTATTCGCGTTGCCCGCGGCCACGCACGCCTGCGCGGCGATCCGCTCGTCGCTGTCCTGGTCGGCCAGGTCCATCATGCGTTTGAGCCAGTCGGCCGGCTTGTTGTCGCGCCGCGCCATCAGACGGTCGTACTCCATCTGAAGCTCGAGCCGGCGCGTGCGCTGGCGGTTGACGGCGTAGACGGCGATGAAGGCGATGAGCGCGGCCGCCAGCAGCCCCCAGGCGATGTAATTGCCGTTTCGCCGGACAAAGGCAGAGGCCTCTTTAACGCTGGCAACGAGGGCGTTCTCCCTCAGCTCGTGTCGGCGGTCTGCTTTCATGCCTCCCTCGTCGGCGTGCTAGGGTGTGGCGCGGGTTTCGGTCTTGTCGGGGCCGAGAACGACGATGACCTTGCTGCTGCTGAAGAACGAGCCCTCTTCGATGGTGATGCGGCAGCGTTCGCCCGGCTTGACGAAGTCGAGGGCGATGGTGCCCTGGGCGTAGACGAAGCTCGCCAGTGTCCACTGGTTGAGGACCATGTAACGTTCGTAGAACTGCTTGAGGGCGAACTTGCCGGCGCGTCCGAGGTACAGGTGGTCAACCATCCGCATGCCCTGCACCGCGTAGTTGCGGCTCTTCTGCTCGTCGAGGTCGAAGCCGATGGGCACCGGCACGTCCGAGATGGGCGGGTTCACCTGAGGCAGCAGCCCCGGCGAGGCCTTCGGCGCGGCGCCGCCGGCCCCCGTGCCGTCGCCCGAAACGCCCGTCCCGTTCTGGCAGCCGCACGCCGCGAGCGCGGCGAGGGCGGCGGCGGTCAGGCAGCATTTGCGGAGCATCTTGGTCTCCCGGCCGACGTCGGCCTGGCTCCGGGCGAGCGGGGCGCTTCCATCGCGCCGGCCCGCCCGGAACGTGGTCATCTTGCGCACGGTTCGCGCCCTGTCAAGCGCTTCGTATTCGGGGCGCGGCGCTTCGTGTCCCTTATCGGCCGGGCCGCGAACCTTGCGACAGGCCTTCTGCCGCCCCGCCGGCCTTCCCCGCGGGCGAATCCTGTTGTCAGACGCGAGGGGTGCGTTTAGCCTGTTACGGCCGTCCGGACGGCGCGGGCCGGCGGCGAGGCTTGCGGAGAGCGACGTGGTCGTCGTCCTGAACCTGTTTGACATCGTCCCCGGCCGGGAGAAGCAGTACGCCGAGTACCTCCGCCGCGTGCAGCCGATCCTCGACCGGTACGGCGCGCGGGTGCTGCTGTATGGCCTGACGCGGATGGTGTACATGGGCGGCTGCACGCAGCAGTATTGCGGGCTGATCGCCTACGAGAGCCTCGACGACCTGCGCCGCCTGTCGCACGACCCCGAGTTCGCGCAGATTCGCCCCCTCCGCGACGACTCGACGGCAAACTATGTGCTGACGGCGATCGAGGACTTCGGGACGATGGCCCACGCCGCCGAGTACCTCGAAAACGGCGGCACCTGAGGTGCCCGGGCCCGCCGGGCGCCGGCGGCGGCAAGCGGCGATTCCGCCACCGCGCCCGGACGGACGAGACGTGGACGATTCTTCCGGAGGCCGCCATGAGCGCACGACAACTGGG
>CAZMDT010000285.1:0-4616 GCA_964564965.1 uncultured Planctomycetaceae bacterium
TTCACGCCACCCGGGCCGCCAGCGAGGAAGGCATCGTCCCCGGCGGCGGGGTGGTTTTCCTGAAGGCGCTGAAGGCCGTCGAGGCCGCCCGCACCAAGGCCCGCGGCGACGAGAAGATCGGCGTGGACGTCGTCGCGCACGCCCTGCGGTCCCCCGCCCGGCAGATCGTCGCCAATACCGGCGAGGACGGCAGCGTTGTCGTCGCCGACCTGCTCGAGAAGGGCGGCGAGATCGGCTACAACGCGACCACCGGCGAGTACGTGGACATGATCAAGGCCGGCATCATCGACCCGGCGAAGGTCTCGCGGACGGCGCTTCAGAATGCCGGCTCGATGGCCGGGCTGCTGCTGACCACCGACCTGATGGTCACCGAGTACGACGAGAAGAAGGTCGCCGACGGCGAGCTGCCCGCGGTGGCCGGGGCGGTCCACTGATCCCATCCGGCATTTAAGGTCCGGGACCTGAGATTTCAGATCGCGGAACGAGCAGGGGCGCCCAACGGGAACCGCGGCGCCCCTGAGCATTGCCGCGCGGGGCGGAGGCCGAGCAGGATGATCGCGCCCAGGCGCATCGAGTGCGTCGACCTGAGCGTTCGCGACGTGAAACGGTCGCTCGGATGGTATCGGGAACATTTCGGGTTTGAGATGCTCTACGAGGTCAGCGGGGGCGGGGTGGCTATCGGGCGCGACGGCGTTAACATCGCCCTGTTCCCGGCCGTCGAACCGGACCACGCGCCGCGCGGCTACGACGGCAAAGGCATCGCCATCCGGATGTTCGCTCTCGAGGTGAGCGAAGAGGACTACCGGCGCGCCGCCGCGGAGTTCGCGGAAGACGAAGGCTTGGTCCGGGTGGACCATCCACGGTACAAGAGCTGCATTACCGAGGACCCGGACGGAAACGCCATCGAGCTGATCGTGCCCCGGACCTCGACGGATGGCTGAATCCGCATGCCGCCCCGGAGCGCCGGGGCCATCCGCCATGAGCGCGAAGCGCGACTATTACGAGGTGCTGAACGTCGCCCGCAACGCCGGCGGGGAGGACGTCAAACGCGCCTACCGCAAGCTCGCGCTCAAGTACCACCCCGACAGCTACAAGGGCGACAAGAAGGAGGGCGAGGCGAAGTTCAAGGAGCTGGCCGAGGCGTACGAGGTCCTGTCCGACCCGGCGAAGCGCCAGCGCTACGACCGCTACGGGCACGAGGGCCTCCGCGGGGCCGGCGTCCACGACTTCTCCTCCATGGGCTTCGGCGACATCTTCTCGATGTTCGAGGACATCTTCGCGGGGGTGGGTTTCGGCGGGCCGCGCCGCTCCGTCGAGCGGGGCCTCGACCTCGAGACGGAGGTCGAACTCACCCTCGAGCAGGTGGCCACCGGCGTCGACCAGACCATCGAGTTCGAGCGGCTGGACCTGTGCACCACGTGCGGCGGCAGCGGCTCGCGCCCGGGCACGAGCCCCGAGCGCTGCGACACGTGCGGCGGCTACGGGCAGGTCCGCCAGCAGGTGCCCGGGTTCTTCGGCATGGGCGTGCGGATCGCCACCTGCCCCCAGTGCGGCGGGCAGGGCACCCGCGTGACCGACCCGTGCGGCGACTGCCACGGCACCGGCCGCGCCAGAACCCAACGCGTCCTTACCGTCCACATCCCCCCCGGCGTCCGCGACGGGCAGGTCGTCCGCATGCGCGGCGAGGGCGAGCCGGGGCGGTCCGCCACCAGCCGCGGCGACCTCCACTGCTACATTCGCGTTCGCCCGCATCCGCTGCTGGCCCGCCACGGCGACGACCTGATCTGCCAGGTTCCCGTGAGCTTCACGCAGGCGGCGCTCGGGGCGCGCGTCGAGGTGCCCACCCTCGCCGGGCCGGAGGAGGTCGACATCCCCGCCGGAACGCAGCACGGCGAGGTGGTGACACTGAAGCGGCGCGGGCTGCCGTCGCCGCGGACGGGCCGGCCCGGCGATGAGCACATGGTCGTGCTGATCGAAGTGCCCAAGAAGCTCACCCGGGAGCAGCGGCGCCTGCTGCACGAATACGCCGCCACCGAGAAGCCCGACGGCACGCCGCAGCGCAAGAGCTTTCTCGATAGACTGAAGGAGCACTTCGGCTCGAAGGACACCTAGGGCCCCAGGCCCGTCCGGCGGGCCGAAGCAGGACACCATGAGCGACAGGAAACACAAGCACGGGAAGACCCCGCCGGCCGCTCACGAGCCCGCCGACGACCCGTCGCCCGAGGCCCACGCCATTGGCGAATCGCCCGCCCGCGCCGACGACGTTGAGGCCCTGCGGGCCGAGCGCGACGACCTGCTGGCGCGGCTTCAGCGCGTGACGGCCGACTACCTCAACTACAAGAAGCGCGTCCAGAGGGACATCGAGCAGGCCCGCGAGTACGCCAACGAGGAGCTGATCCGCAGCCTGCTGGGGGTGCTGGACAGCATGGAGCGGGCGTTGGAGGCGGCGCGGGCGAACCACGGCGAGGACAGCACGTTGTTCCAGGGCATGCAGCTCGTGCACAACCAGGCGCTGGAGACGCTGGCGAAGTTCGGCGTGACGGTGATCGAGGCCGAGGGCAGGCCCTTCGACCCCGACCTGCACGCCGCCATGCTTCAGCAGCCCAGCGAGCGGCATCCGCCCATGACCGTCCTTCAGGAGGTGCAGAAGGGCTACCGCTACAAGGGGCGGACGATCCGCCCCAGCACGGTGGTGGTCTCCACGGCGCCGGACGCGCAGGCCGCCGGGGGCGGCACGGGCGAGGAGTGAGTGGTGCCGACGTACGACTACAAATGCGACGCTTGCGGGCACACGTTCGAGAGGTTTCAGTCGATCACGTCTCGGCCGGTGCGGACGTGCCCGGAGTGCGGGCGCCAGCGGGTTCGCCGCCTGATCGGCACGGGCGGGGGGATCATCTTCAAAGGCAGCGGGTTCTACCAGACGGACTACCGAAGCGAGTCTTACCGGAAGGCGGCGGAGAAGGACAAGCCCCCCTCAGACAGCGGCGGGGGGGCGGGCAAGAAGGACAGCGGGGCCGCCAAGGGCAAGCCGAAGAAGGATTCCACGTGACCGGCCCGGGCGCCGCCGGCGGCGGGAAAACGGTTGAAAGGCCCTGGGTTCGGCATATAATCCGCCGGGTAGCTGAGCGGGCGGCGGGAGCCGGCATTCCCGCAAGCCTCTCGCCAGGACGGCCCGCACCTGATAGGGTATCCGGGCGGTGGCGGCGGGGCCCCCGCGGCGCCGCGCGCTTCTGCAAATGAAAGGACGTGGCCATGGCAGACGAGCAGCACGAGGTGAGAAGCATCAACTGGACTGAGGTCTTCAGCTTCTCCCACATCTTCAAGAGCTTCCGGATGTCGATCCACCTCAGCAAGCTGGGGCTGGCCCTGGCGGCGATTGTGCTGGTCTTCGCGGCTGGGTGGGTCATGGACCAGATCTGGAGCGTCAGCGGCGGCGGCTATGCCATGGTCATGCCGGGGCCCGCCGGACGCGGCGAGATCAGCCTGTACTTCACCAACCCCTCGACCGTCTTCGGGCAACAGAAGGAAGCCTGGCGTGACACCCGCAACCTGCGCGCCGGCGGGCTCAGGGCGCAGGCCCACGAGAACCGGTACATGCTGACGGCGTTCCGCGCGATGCTCCCGAACGCGCGGCGGGTCATCCGGATGCCGGCGCCGCCCGCGCCCGGCGAGGCGGGCGAGGCGGGCGAGACCGTCAGGGTCGAGCCCGGCTCCTGGCTGACGGCGGCCTGGGACGTCCGGTTCGCAAAGCACTGGGAGAAGGAAAAGGACACCTTCAAGCGCCGGACGGGGGAGGAGTTCAAGGAGGAGGCGTGGTCGTCGAGCATCAGCGACGCGGGCGATGACTTCGGCAAGGAAATCGACCTCATCGAGAACATGCTGGAGAACGCGGTCAAGGACGCGCAGGACAACATCGAAAAGGCCAAGGAGCTGACGCGCGACGAGGACCGCAACAAGGCGGAGGAAAGCCTCGAGAAGGACCACGAGCGGGCGCTGCAGGCCATCACCGCCCGGAAGCAGCAGTTCAGCGCCGAGGTGCGAGCCATCCGCGGGCAGGAGCTGTTCGACGCCTTCAGCGACCATGAGTCGCGCTGCCTGGGCAACGCCATCTCGGCTGTCGCCCGCCTCGACGTGACCACCGGGCTGAACGTCTTCCAGACCTTCGTGCAGAACAAGGGCGCCACGGCCGGCACGCTCAACATGCCCGCCGACAACAACGCCGGCTTCCTGTTCTGGGTGATGGCGGCGGTGTACGGCGTCAAGTGGCTGTTCATGGAGCACTGGCTCTACGCGATCCTGCTGGGGCTGTTCACGCTGGCGGTCTGGGCGGTGTTCGGCGGCGCGATTCATCGCATCGCCGCGCTGCACGCCGCCCGCGAGGAGAAGATCTCGGTCTCGCAGGCGCTGCGGTTCTCGCTCAGCAAGTTCCTGAGCTTCTTCATGGCGCCGCTGATCCCGCTGGCGGTGATCGTGTTCCTCGGCCTGCTGCTGTTCCTCGGCGGGCTGCTCGGCAACCTCATGGGCTTCGGCGCCATCCTCGTGGGGGCGATGTTCTTCCTGGCGGTCCTCGCGGGGCTGGTCATCGCCTTCATCGTCATCGGGCTGGTCACCGGGCT
>CAZMDT010000286.1:0-4585 GCA_964564965.1 uncultured Planctomycetaceae bacterium
GCGGCAAGCTCGGCGACGGTCACGGCCCCGCTGCGGCACAGGGCCAGGTCCGCCAGGGCGTACGCCAGGTCCATCCGCTCGCAGTACTCCACGATGCGGACCGGCAGGCCACCGCCGTCCGCAGGCCGCTGCCGCACCGGTGCCTTGCCAGGCCCGGCGACATGCAGCATCTGCCACGTGTCCGCCACCGCGTCAAGGTCCGGCCGCAGCAGCGCGAGGGCCTCGTTGATCGATGCCGCCCCCAGGCTGCCGCCGAGGACCAGCAGCGTCTTGAGCGCCGCGTCCAGGCCGAAGTGCCGCGCCGCCTCGGACCGGTCGCCGCCGAGCAGAGCCCGGCGCACCGGGCAGCCGACCAGGCGAATCTTCGACCGGTCGGCCGGCGGAAAGGCGTCCGCCGTCCGCCCGAACTGCGTGAAGATGACGTTGGCCCGCCGCGCCAGGTACTGGTTGGCCCGCCCGGGGATGGCGTCCGGATTGAGCATGGCAACGGGCACGCCGGCCTTCGCCGCTTGCTTGAGCATGGGCCCCGCCGCGAACCCGCCCAGGCCGAGCACCGCCGCCGGACGCAGGTCGCGGACCATGTCGCGCGAGAGCTTCATCGACTGCCGCCAGGCCTGCAGGAACACCACGACACCCCACGGGCGCCGTGGCAGCGACCGGACCGGCTGCGGAACCATGGCATACGGCAGCGGCCCAAGGATCTGCCGGTCGATGCGGCGGTCGGAGCACGCGAAGACCACCCGCGTCGCCGGCCGCACCGCCACAAGCTCCTCCGCCACCGCCAGGCCGGGGTACAGGTGCCCGCCCGTTCCCCCGCCAGCAAAGATGTATAGCCGATCGGCCATGCCTCGCCCCGAAGGCGGCTACGCGCTGTGGGCCGCGCCCGCGGACGGCAGCAGGAAGTCGGCCTCGGTGAGGCTGTAGCCGCGGATCTGGCCCTTGGGCGCGTCGTCGAGGATGTAGTTGACGACGTAGATCTCACCGTCCTCGAACTGCACCCAGCCGCTGTAGCCGGTGTCGGACTCGCCGCTGCGGTCGAAGTCCAGCGGCAGGATCCGCGTGTGGGCCTCGCCGCGCGAGGCAGCGAGGCAGGACTCCACGTCGGTCAGGGCGGCGAAGAGGTTCTGCGTCCACCAGCCGACCCAGCCCTTGCCGCCCTGCATGAAGCGGTGGGTGATCAACACCCGCCCGCTGGCGAGCACGCCGCCCACCGGCCGATGGCAGGCCGGAATCGGCATGCGGAAGGGGCCCTCCCAGCTCGTCCCGCCGTCGGTGCTGATCGACTTATAGGCGTCGAGCCCCTCCCCGGAGTTCTCCCGCATGAAGCAGACCAGCTCCCCGCCGGGGAGCTCCACGATGCTGCCCTCGCAGAGCTTCAGCCGCGGCGAGGAGGCGATGACGACCGGCCCGCCCCATGATGCCCCGCAATCGTCGGACAGCCAGCAACGGACCATCCAGAACTCCCCCGGCGGCAGCGCCTGGCGGACGTGCGCGGTCAGCACCCAGCGCCCCGCGTGAGGCCCCCGCCGAAGCTCCACCAGCCGGTCCGGCACGATGCCCACGGCTGGGGTGTCCTGCGGCCCGGCCCACGTCCGCCCGTCGTCCCGGCTGAACCAGAGCACGGTGCGCCGCTCAGCCGCGGAACCGTGGTCGGCGCCTTCGCCGAGGCAGAGGCGGTCACAGACCGCGGCCAGCCGGCCGTCGGACAGCAGGCTCACACGCGGGCAGTTCCAGAAAGGCCGCGTCCTGCCGTCGCTGTGAAGCGGCTCGCTGAGCGGGCGCTTGGGCGACCAGGTGCGCCCCCGGTCCGCGGAATCGGTCAGCATGAGGCGCGTGTACGAGCGGTCGCCGTGGTGGGTGCACTCCAGGAACACGCAGACGAGCTGACCCGAGGGCGTCAGCGCCACGTCGGGAAAGGCTTGGTAGATGGCGTCATCGCGGCTGACGGTGAACTTCTCCATGCGCGTTGCTCCGTTCGCTCAGGGCATGCGGCAGCAGTCGTCGAAGAAGCCGATCTCCTCCAGGCGCCGGCGGAGCTTCGGCAGCGCCGCCTCGTCGAAGGGCTTCAGCGGCGGGCGCACGGGCCCGCAGTCCAGGCCGATGAGCTTCATGATGGCCTTCGCGGCGGACAGCCCCCCGAACTGTCGGAACACGGCCACCATCGCCATGGCGCGGGCCTGGCCCGCGCGGGCGGCAGGCAGGTCGCCGGCCTCGAAGGCGCGCATGATCCGCAGGTACAGCGGCGCCGCGAAGTTGTACGTGGTGCCGACGGCCCCCCGCGCCCCCAGCGCCAGCGCCGACAACAGAATCTCGTCCCGCCCGAACAGCATGCTGAACCGCCCGTCCATCAGCGACACGCACCGTCCGAAGTCCATCAGGTCCTCGTCGGTGAACTTGACGCCGGCCAGCGTCGCCACGCGTTCGGCCGCCGCCGGCAGGAAGTCGCACATCACCAGGTGCACGCCGGTCAGCACCGGGATGTGGTAGTAGAACATCGGCAGCGAAGGCGCGGCCGAGGCAACGCGTTCGCACCAGTCCACGAGGGCATCGATGGTGCGCGGCTTGTGGTAGATGGGCGGGAGGACGGCGATGGCGTCGGCCCCGATTTCGGCGGCGTGCGCGGCAAGTGCGCGGGCGTCCACGATCGACGTGTGCCCGACGTGAGCAATCACCACGAGCCGCCCCCCCGACACCGACCGCCAGCGCTCGGCCACGCGCATCCGCTCCTCCACCGACATCGACAACCCCTCGCCCGTGGTGCCGCAGACGAAGGCCCCCTTCAGCCCGTTGTGCGCCAGCAGCTCGGCCTGGCGCTCGATGGTATCGAGATCGACGCCGCCGTCGGCCGCCATCGGCGTGGGCGGCGCGGCGATCAGTCCGGTCAGGTGGTAGGGCACCGGCAAGCTCCCTCGGGTCCGTCCTGAGGTTAACGGATTGCCTCGACGTGTGCGAGAGCCCGTCCGCGGTCAGCCAGTCGCGCCGCGGCGCGCGCGGCGCCCCACGGACGCCACGAGCGCCGCCCCCGCGGCCATCACCACGAGGGACGTTCCGCCGGCCGACACGAAGGGGAAGCTCATTCCCGTCGGCGGGGCCGCCACCAGGTCGACGGCGATGTGCAGCACCGCCTGGAAGGCAATCATGAAGCCGATGCTGCCGGCGAGGAGCCGCCCGAAGGGATCCGGCGCCCGCAGGGCGGCCCGCCGCACGTGCCAGATCCACAGCAGCACCAGTCCCATCAGCAGGGCCGCGCCGATGAAGCCCCACTCCTCGCAGAACACCGAGAAGATGAAGTCGGTGGCGCGCTCGGGCAGGAAGAGCTTCTGCATGCCGGCGCCGGGGCCCTTGCCGGTCCAGCCGCCGGTGATGATGCCGATCAGCGACTGCCGGGGCTGGTAGGTTCCCGCGTGGGCCGTCGCCCACGGATCCATCATCGCGGTGATCCGCGCCCAGCGGTGCGGCACGCGGACGACGAAGGCGTAGGCCCCGGCGGCACCGGTGGCGGCGAGGGCAAGCAGGTAGTAGACCGGCACGCCGGCGAGGATCAACGTGACGCCCGCGACGATGCCCAGGAGGGCGGCGGTGCCGAAGTCCTCCGTGATGATGAGGGCGGCACTGACAGCGACGGCGCCCAGGGCGGGCAGGACCGTCCGCCAGCTCCGCGGGTCGCGCGATCTGTCCGACAGCCACGCCGCCAGGAACACCACGAGCGCAAGCTTGATGAGCTCAGAGGGCTGGAAGCTCAGGCCGTGCTCCCCCGGCCACAGCCGGACCCACCGGCAGCACCCGTTCACCGACCGCCCGAGCCCCGGCACGAACGCCAGCACCGCCGTCGCCAGCGCCACGCCCAGGGCGATCGCCGGCAGCAGCGGCAGCCGCCCGGGGCGAACGAGACGCCGGTAGTCCAGGCGCCGGCCCGCGAAGAGCACCCCCGCCGCCAGCGCCGCGAAGAGCGTGTGTCGGACCTCCCGTTGCGCATACCACGCCGCGCCCGTCGCGACGGCTGCGCTGTGGACCATCACCACCCCCAGCGCCAAGAGCGCCAGCGCCGTCAGCACGAGCCCCTGTCCGCCGTTCTCCTCGGCCGGGGGAAATCCCGCGGCCGCTTCAGGCGTCCATGCCATGTCTCGGTTCCGTGCGCCGCCGCTCGCGGCGGCCGGTGTCCTACCTGAGCTTCAGCGTCGCCAGCGCAAAGGCCGCGCACACGATGCCCAACAGCCAGAAGCGCACCACCACCTTGGTCTCGGCCCACCCGCCGAGATGAAAGTGATGGTGGATCGGTGCGCAGCGGAACAGCCGCTTGCCCTGCAGGCCGCCCCTGGGCCTGGTGAGCTTGAAATAGCCGACCTGGAGGATGACGCTGACGGCCTCCATGACGAACACGCCGCCGGCGATGAGGAGGAGGAATTCCTGGCGGGTAACGAGGGCGACATATCCCATGAGCCCGCCGAGGGGCAGCGAGCCGGTGTCGCCCATGAAGACCTGGGCCGGATGGGCGTTGTACCACAGGAACCCGAGGCACGAGCCGACGACGGCGGCGCAGAGGACGGTCATCTCTGCCGATCCCGTCACCAGCGGGAGGTGGAAG
>CAZMDT010000287.1:0-349 GCA_964564965.1 uncultured Planctomycetaceae bacterium
CGCGGGCGCCCTCCACGCCCCGCCGCCGCGCCACGGCGAACGCGCCCTTCACGTTCTCAATCCGCCGCGTCCGCGACAGGTGCACCTGCGGCAGGGTGTTCCGCAGGCGGACCAGCTCGTCCCCCACCGGCACGCCCAGCCGCCGCGCCACCGGGCGCGACAGCAGGCGGGCGTGGTCGCCGCCCCGCGCCAGCCGGCGGCGCCAGTGCATCGGCACCGGCATGACGACATCGAACGGGGGCTCCGGGCACCCCGCCGCCACCGCCTCGGCCAGCAGCGCCCCCAGCCGGTGCGACGCCCCCTGCCGGCGGTGGTACTTCAGCCCGCGGACCAGCGGGCGCAGCGGGTC
>CAZMDT010000287.1:359-4525 GCA_964564965.1 uncultured Planctomycetaceae bacterium
GTGGTGGCGGTACTTGAGGTCCAGCACGGCCCGGCGCAGCGGGTCGGCGTAGGGTCCGAGACGGACGACGCGCCCGAAGCGCGGCAGCGTGTGGGGGCATTCGCCGCAGCCGTCGTCGCGCGCCGCCACGTTCGGCCCGAGGGTCGCGCCGCATCGCGGGCAATAGGGCAGCCCCGCCAGCCACAGCAGTGCCACCCCGCACGTCGCGCAAAGCCCCTCGGCCTCCACGGCGGAGGCGCCGCAGGCCGCGCACGTCTCCGGCAGCAGCAGGTCCGCCAGCCCGCGGCCGCACGCGCGCAGGGCATTCACAACGGCCGGCAGCGCCTTCATGGCCGGCGCCTCGGGTCGCGACCGCCCGGAAGCCCCGCGCGGTACCACGGGTAGTGATGCTGAAGGAGCCGGGCCTGCCACGCGCGGACGCCGGCAGGCGCCGCCGCGTCGATGCCGGGCAGATCGGGGTCGGTGGCCGCGAGCACCTCGGCGAGGCCCTCGTCGGTGAGCATGCCGTCGATCTCGCCGGGGCGGTAGGCGATGCCCCCGAGGAGGCGGTCGAGGGTGGCCTGGTCGCGGGCGACCAGCAGGGCCGTCATCGCGCGCCGCTGCGGCAGGCGGCGGAGCATCTCCCGCACGGTCTCCACCCGCTCGCGCTGGCCGAGCATCAGCAGGGCGCAGCGGTACATGTCCACGACGGTCGGGTTGGTCTCCGGGCCGCGGCGCCCGCCGGCGAGCCGCTCGGCGACGCGCGCGATGGCCGAGGCCTTCTGCCCGGGCGTTTCCGCCGCGAACGCCAGCAGCAAGGCCCCCGTGCCGCGAACGTCGTCGTTCAGTTCCGCCTGTCCCGGCGGGGCCTCAAGGGCGGGCAGCATGCCGAAGCCCAGCGCCAGCGCCCGTTCGCCGCCGCCGCGACCGACGTCCCAGGCGAGATGGTCGCAGGCGAGCCGCTCGCCCATGCCGGCGATGTCGCGGACGAGGGCATCGGCCTTGGGGTAGCCGAGGCGCCAGAGGGCGGCGGCGGCGGCAGCCGAGGCCACCGGCATCGTCCGGAAGCCCCGCTGCCAGGCCCGCGGGTCGTAGTAGTCGGCCACGTTGGCGAGGACGGCGACGGCCCGCTCGCGGGCGGGGTCGGCGGCGGGCCGGGCGCCGGCCTGCCGGCCCAGGAGCCCCATCGCGTGGACCCACATCAGCTCGAAGTCCTGCCTCAGCGGCCCGGCCACCTCGCCGCCCGGGGCGGACCACGTTTCGCTCAGCCACAGGGCGCAAAGCTCCTCGACCACGTCGACGCCGGCGACGTCGGCAGCCTCGATCGCCGCCATCACCTGCGCGCTGGACCACACGTCCCGCCGGGCGCCCGCGATGACGGCCTTCACGTCGCCGCAGAAGGCGGCGCGGTCCGCCTCGGGCAGATCGGCGAAGGCGGAGGCGACGAGGGCCATGGCGGGCGGGTACTTGCCGGCCTCGCGGGCCGCCGACAGCATGCCGAGGACGACCTCGCGCGAGCGTGCGTCGTGCAGCACCGTCACCACGTGGAGCAGCCGGTCGCGGAGATCGTCGTCCCCGGCGGCCTCGAGGCGGCGGCAGATCGGGGCGGACGCCTCGGCGGGCCGAAGCAGGGCCGCGGCGTAAGCGCCCGCCGCCGCCCGCTCGGCGTCGGCGTTGTCGATGAGCGCGACGACGGCGTCGAACAGCGCGTCGCGCCCGCCGACGCCGGCGCTGACGGCGGCGGCCGCGGCCACCCGCGGCTCATCGTCGGCGACCAGCCGTCGCAATATCGCGTCGTCGCCGAGCCGCCCGGCCAGCAGGGCGGCGCTCTCGCGGACGCGGGCCTCCTCGTCTCCCCCCGCCAGGGCCAGCAGCCGCCGGACGTGCCGGTTGTCTCGCCCCGCCCAGAGCGCCTGGATGACAATGCCGCGCCGCCGCAGCAACCGCTCCAGCCGGCTCGGCAGGTGCCCGACGGCCTGGAACTCGTGCAGCCGGAAACGGTCCACGTACTCCCCGCGCCGGCGCGGCACGTAGAACTCGCCCGCCTCGTCGAGCGCCGCCGCGACGGCGGTGAAGGCCGCGTCGTCCGGCACGTCGAGCGCGTCCTCCAGCCGGGCGAGAAACTCCGGGCGCTCGGCCACGCGCGCGGCGGCCACCGGGATCGCCGCCAGCCGCGTGCCCTCCTCGGCGCTGCGGAGGTCGCGGAGGATGAGGTAGTCACGGACGCGCGGGCGGAGCAGCATGGCCGCGGCGAGGGCGACGATGATCGTCAGCGAGACCGTCAGCAGCCGCCGGTGCCACGGATGCGTGCGGAAGTAGCGGAGGATGGCGCCCATGCGGGCGTTGAGTGTACGCCGCCGCCGGGGGCCCCGCAACCCGCCCGGCCCCCCCGGGGGGGGGCAACGAGCCGCCGGCGGTGTTGGCACGTTCGGGGGGCGAGCCTATAATCGCCCCCGGCGCCCCGCCGCGCCGGGCGAATCCCTTCCCGAAAGGCCCCGACCGTGACCGACACACGCACCGAACGCGACGCCATGGGCGAGATGCCCGTCCCCGCCGACGCGCTCTACGGCGCTCAGACCGCCCGCGCCGTGGAGAACTTCCCGGTTTCCGGCTGGCGGATGCCGCGCGACTTCATCGCGGCCGTCGGGCTGGTGAAGCTGGCCTGCGCGGCCGTGAACCGCAAGGCCGGGCGGCTCGACGAGAAGGCCGGCGACGCCATCGTCGCCGCGGCACAGGAGGTCGTCGAGGGCAAGCTGGACGAGCACTTCCCGGTGGACGTGTTCCAGACGGGCAGCGGCACCAGCACAAACATGAATGCCAACGAGGTGATCGCCAACCGGGCGATGCAGCTTCTCGGCGGCGAGGCCCGCGGCGGGCGCGTCCACCCGAACGATCACGTCAACATGGCCCAGTCGTCGAACGACGTGATCCCCACCGCCCTTCACGTCGCCGCCGCCATGGGCATCCACACGCGCCTGGTGCCCGCGCTTCAGGGCCTGCGCGCGGCCCTGGCGATCAAGGCCGACGCCTTCGACCACGTCGTCAGGATCGGCCGCACGCACCTCATGGACGCCGTCCCCGTCCGACTCGGCCAGACGTTCTCCGGATACGCCGCCCAGATCGACGGCGCGCTGAATCTCCTCGGCCGGGCCGTGGCGGGGCTCTGCGAGCTGCCCATCGGCGGCACCGCCGTCGGCACCGGGCTCAACGCCCCGCCCGCCTTCGGCCGGGACGTCTGCGCGATCCTCGCCGCCAAAACCGGGCTCGGGTTCCGGGAGGCGACGAACCGCTTCGCGGAGCAGTCGGCCCGGGACACGGCGGTGTTCGTCTCGGGCGTGCTGCGGACGGCGGCGCTGGCGATGGGGAAGATCGCCTCGGACATCCGCCTGCTGGGCTCTGGGCCTCGGTGCGGCATCGGCGAGCTGAGGCTGCCCGCCGTCCAGCCGGGAAGCTCCATCATGCCGGGCAAGGTGAACCCGGTGATCTGCGAGTCGGTGATTCAGGTGGCGTGCCAGGTGGTGGGCCTCGACGCCGCCATCGCCGCCGGGGCGACCGGGGGCGTCGGCAGCGTCCTCGAGCTGAACGTGGCGATGCCGATGATCGCGTGGAACCTGCTGACGGCGATCCGCCTGCTGGCCAACGCCGCGGGTGTATTCGAGCGGAAGTGCATCCGTGGCCTGGAGGCCGACGAGGCCCGCTGCCGCGAGCTGGTGGAGCGGTCGGTGTCGCTGGTGACGGCCCTGGCGCCGAAGATCGGGCACGACGCCGCCGCCGAGATCGCCAAGTCCGCCGCCGCGGAGGGCAAGACGATCCGCGAGGTCTGCCGCGAGCGGGGCGTCCTGCCCGACGCCGAGCTGGACGCCCTCCTCGACCCGCGCAGGCAGACGGGAGAGTGAACCATGCCGGTGTCCTTGGAAGAACTGCACCGTCTGATGCAAGACGACGAGGACGAACAGCTGGAGTTCAAGGCAGCCGAGACGCGGTTCGGCTCTGACGAGCTGTTGCGGTACTGTACGGCGCTCGCCAATGAGAGGGGAGGGAAGCTCGTTCTCGGCGTGACGAACAAGCACCCGCGTCAGGTCGTTGGGACGCGCGCGTTCCAGAATCTGGCGGAACAGAGGAAGCGCATCTACCAAGTTCTGGGGCTTCGCGTGGATACCAGCGAGCTGAATGTCGCCCAGAGGCGC
>CAZMDT010000288.1:0-2538 GCA_964564965.1 uncultured Planctomycetaceae bacterium
ACTACCAGATCGTCCGCTGCTTCCGCGACGAGGACCTGCGGGCCGACCGCCAGCCCGAGTTCACACAGCTCGACATCGAGATGAGCTTCTGCACCGAGCGGGACGTCATGGACGTCACCGACCGCATCTTCCGGGCGGTGTGCGAGGCCGCGGGGCGGAACTTCCCCGACGAGGTGCCGGTGATGACGTACGCCGAGGCGATGCGGCGCTTCGGCACGGACCGCCCCGACACGCGGTTCGCCATGGAGCTGGTGGACATCTCCGACATCGCGGCCCGCACGGAGTTCGGCGTGTTCCGCGGCGCGCTCGAGGCCGGCGGGGTCGTCAAGTGCATCCGCGTGCCCGGCGGCGGCGAGATGACCCGCAAGGAGACCGACGCCCTGGCGGAGTGGGCGAAGGGCTTCGGGGCGAAGGGCCTGGCCGTGACGAAGGTGGCCGAAGGCGGCGCGTGCGAGACGGGCATCGCGAAGTTCGTCGCGCCGGTGGCGGCCGAGCTCATCGACCGCGCCGGCGCCTCCCCCGGCGACCTGCTGTGCTTCGGCGCCGACGAGGCGAAGGTCGTGCATCGCGTGCTTGGGGAGCTGCGCTGCAAGCTGGCGCGGCAGCGCCGGCTCGTCGACACCCGCAGGCTTCACTGGCTGTGGGTGACGGACTTCCCGCTGGTGGAGTGGAACGCCGAACAGGGCCGGTGGCAGGCCCTGCACCACCCGTTCACCGCGCCGAAGGGCGAGGACATCGAGAAGCTCGCCTCCGACCCCGGCGCCGTCCGCAGCCGCGCCTACGACATCGTCTGCGACGGCACGGAGCTCGCCGGCGGGTCGATCCGTATCCACTCCCCGGACATGCAGCGGCGGGTGTTCGGACTGCTGGGCATCGGCGAGGCGGAGGCCCACGAAAAGTTCGACTTCCTGCTGACCGCCCTGCGCTACGGCGCGCCGCCGCACGGGGGCATCGCCTTCGGGCTCGACCGCGTCGTCATGAAGATGCTGAACCGCGAGTCGATCCGCGAGGTGATGGCGTTCCCCAAGACGCAGCGGGCCGTGTGCCCCCTCACCGGCGCCCCCGCCCCCGTGGAGGACCGCCAGCTCGCCGAGCTGGACCTGAAGGTCATCGCCCCGCCGAAGTCGTGAGGGCCGGCGAGGCCACGCCCTCGCGTGAGAGCCCGCTACCGGATGTTGCGGATCGCCGCCAGCACCGCCAGCGCAACTGCGAGGAACCACTTCGCGTCTCGTTGACCGTTCATGTCGCCTCCTGTTCCGCCGGGCCGCCTCAGGACTCCGAGCCCAGCGACCGGATGAAGTCGAGGTCGAGCACGCCCTTCGCGCCCCAGCCGCGGACGCCCTTCGGAATCTCCGGGCGGAAGCGGTTGTATAGCTCCTGCGCCACGTCATTGAGTTCCTCGGGCTCGAACTGTCCCGCCAGCGCCGCCATCGCCTCGCGCACGGCCGACAGGTCGTCCCCGAACTTGCCGGCCAGGTACTTCCGCACCGACGCCGGATCGATCGGCTTGTCCTTGACGACGGCGCGGACGCCGCGTTCGGTGTCCTTGGCGGGCAGCGGGCGGCCGCAGAGATCGATCCAGAACTCCTCGCCGAGTCCGACCTTCCTGGGCTTGCCGCCCTCGCCGGCCTTGGGGGGTCCGTAGATGCCGAGCCGCCGGCCCTTCGCCTGGGCGTTGAGGCCCGCGAGGCACTTGCCGAGGCTCAGCGCGGCGTCTTCGTCGTAACCGAGGCGCTCGGCGACCACCGCCGCCCACAGCGTCAGCACGGGCGCCCGGTTCGTCAGGATCGTGTTCTCCGCCATCGCAGAAGGCTCCTCTCGCCCCGCCCACCTGCATGCTATCCCCGATGCGCCGCCGCTGCCAGCGCGCCCGGGGGGCTACTTCGCCGCCACGACGATCACGCCGCAGCCGGGCGAAAGGCGGACGCGGCGCCGTGAGCCGGGCGCCGTGGTTGGCGCTGCCGCCGCGCCGGCATCGCCGGCGGCGACGGCGAGGCGCATGGGGCCGGCGAGTTCGACCGTCACGCCCTCGCCGGCAGAGCACCTCGCCGCCCTCGAACCGCCGCCGGGCGAGCGCGCCCTTCCGCGGCGTGGCGGGCAGATCGACGGGGCGGCCGAGCGGGATATCCCATTCCTCGTACCACAGGTGTTTGTGCCCGTGCGTGCTGTCGGCGTAGAGGAACGCCGCGTTCGTGCAGGCGAGCGTGCGGATCAGCTCGCGGCGCATCGACTCGACGTTCGCCCGCTTGCCGAACACCTCGACCACGCTGATCGTCGGGCGCAGCAGCTTGGCGTCCAACGCCGCCACGCGAGCGTAGAAGGCCTCCGAGTCCTTGTCCCGGGCGTGGTGCACCGAATCCTCGTACATCACGCCGTTGACGAACGGCGCGACCCAGTCCAGGTCGGTGCTGTCCCAGCCGGCATTGACGAGGACCGGCATGTCCGGCCCGCACGCCGCGCGCACCTGCCTGAGCAGGCTCGTCCAGGCCGCCTTGTCACCCGGCCCGAACCGCAGGTTGTCCAGGAAGATGCCCGCCC
>CAZMDT010000288.1:2548-4516 GCA_964564965.1 uncultured Planctomycetaceae bacterium
GGCCACGGTGACCCCGGCCCCGCCCTCGCCCCGGCCGCCTGATGCACCGCGGCGATTCGTCGCACGATGTGCGCGACGTACCCGGCGTTGCCCAGGTCCATCTGCCACGTGCCCGGCCAGAACGTCTTCTTCCTGCCCTGCTTGTCCCGCAGCCACCAGGCGTGGTCGGCCGGATAACCGTTGCGGTCCTCCTCGAAGAAGTAGACCTCCAGCAGCACGGTGATCGCCGGATTCAGGCGCCCCAGGCGGTCGAGGTTCTTCCGCCCGGCCGGGACGGTGTCGGGCACAAGGCTCTCGGCCATCGCGGGGAAGCGGTTGGGCGCCCACTCGAAGCCCGCGTCGTCGACGCCCATGACGACAACGTCGTGCCGGGCGATGTTCTCGAGGCGCGTGACCTTCTGCCCGGGGAGGCTGGCGGGCGACCAGAGCATGGTGATGCGGGGGCCTGCCGCGGCCGCGGGACCGGCCGGGCGCGACGCCGGCTCGGCGCAGAAGCCGGACAGGGCCCCGAGACAACCGGCGAGCAGTGAGCCGCCGGCGATCAGCGGCCAACGGCGCATCCGCCCGGGGCGTCGGCGAGGATCACGCGTTCGGTGGTCAGGGGGCATTGCGCGTTCGCAAGGGCCGGTCGCGCGGGCGGCTTACATAGCCGCCTCGGCGAACTGCTGCTCGAGGTCCTTCAGCGCCCGGCGGTGGGCGAGGCGGGCGACGGAGCCCATGCGATCGACGAGCAGCCGCCCGTCGAGGTGGTCGTACTCGTGCTGGAAGATGCGTGCGGCCAGCTCCTCGCCCGTCTCCTCGAACTCCTCCCCGTCGAGCCCGAAGGCCCGGATCGTCGCGGTGTGGTACCGCTTCACCTTGCAGGAGATGCTCGGGAAGCTCAGGCACCCCTCCTCGCCGTCCTGCGACCCGTCGAGGGCCACGAGCTGCGGGTTGATGTACACGCGGCGGTCGGCCTCGTCGAACGTGGGCGAGGCGACGAACAACCGCACCGTGACCCCCACCTGCGGCGCGGCCAGCCCCACGCCTCGCCCGGCGAACATCAGCTCGAGCATCCGCTCGGCGAGGGTGCGGACGCCGTCGTCCACCTTGCCGATGGGGGTGCACGTCTCGCGCAGGCGCGGGTCCGGGTAGCGGATGATCGCCAGCGCGGCGAGGTCGGCCTGGGCGATTCTCTCGTTGCCGGTCATGCACACAATCTTAGCGGCCCCCGCCCGCGCGCTTCAAGTCGGACGAGGCGCCGGCGGAGCGCCGTGCCGTGGTTTGCGAAGGGGGGGCGTGGCCTGCGGGAGCCACCACGCGAGGGCTATCCGGGCTCGGGGATCGGTCCGGCGGGGGGCACGTCGGGCAGGGGCGGCGCCTTCTCGGGCTTCGGCTCGGCCCGGGGCCCGGCCTTGGCCTGTTCGGCGGCCAGCAGTTCGCCCATCGTCGGCTTGTCGAGCACCTCGCCGTCGATGATCCGCCGCACCTCCTCGGCGCTGAGGGTCTCGTACTTCAGCAAGGCGGCGGCGAGGCGTCTCAGGGCGTCGCTCTTGCCCCGCAGCAGCTCCCGGGTGTCCGTGTAGGCCCGGTCGATGATGGCGCGGACCTCGGCGTCGACGACCTCGGCGGTGTGCTCGGAGTAGGCCTTGCCGGAGACTTCCAGCGGCATGATGCGCCGGTCGTCGTTGGCGTAGTTGACCATGCCGAGCGCCTCGCTCATGCCCCAGTCGAGGATCATCTTCTTGGCGATCTCGGTCGCCTGGGCGATGTCGTTCTGGGCGCCGCTGGAGACGTCGCCGCAGAAGAGGTCTTCGGCGACGCGTCCGCCCATCGCCACGCGGATCAAGGCCCGGCAGTAGTTCCGGGTATAGGTGTAGCGGTCCTTCTCGGGCAGGCTGAAGGTGGCGCCGCCCATGGGCCCGCGGGGGATGATGGACACCTTGTGGAGCGGATCGGCCTCCGGCAGGAGCATCTGGACGAGGGCGT
>CAZMDT010000289.1:0-4514 GCA_964564965.1 uncultured Planctomycetaceae bacterium
GATCGCTATGACGACCGTCCCCGGCTCCACGATCGGGTTGCGGTAGCGGAACTCGCTGGCGTACTCGACCTCGGTGGGGATGCGGGCGAGGTCCTCGAAGAGGAACTCGCCGATGAGCCCGGCGTGCCACGCCGTGCCGCAGGCGGAGATGATGAGCCGGCGCGTCTTGACCAGCTCGCGCGTCACGTCGGCGAGCCCGCCGAGCTTGACGCGGTTTTCCCGCAGGTCGATCCGTCCGCCGAGCGACTGCCGGACCACCGCGGGCTGCTCGAAGATCTCCTTGAGCATGAAGTGCGGGTACCCGCCCTTGGCGATCTCCTCGAGCGACCACTCGATCTGCTCGACCTCCTTGGTGACCGGGACGTTGTCGAGCGTCACCGTCCGCATGCCGTCCCGGGTGATGACGACCATCTCGCCGTCGTTGAGGTACATGACGTTCGCGGTGTGCTCGATGATCGCCGCCGCGTCGGAGGCCACCACGTACTCGTTCTTGCCGACGCCCACGATCAACGGGCTGCCCTTCCGCGCCGCCACGAGCTTCTCCGGATCGTCCGCCGAGATCACCGCGATGCCGTACGTCCCGGTGACCTCCAGCAGCGCCTTCAGCACCGCCTCCTCCAGCGTCCGGGAGCCGTCCTTGCGGAACTCGCCGATCAGGTTCGCCAGCACCTCCGAATCCGTGTCGCTGCGGAACGTGTGCCCCTGGTTGATCAGGAACTGCTTCAGCGTGGCGTAGTTCTCGATGATGCCGTTGTGGACCAGCGCGATCCGCCCGGTGTCGTCGCAGTGGGGGTGGGCGTTGACCTGGTTCGGCTCCCCGTGCGTCGCCCAGCGCGTGTGGGCGATCCCCAGCGTCCCCGCCTGAATCGCCGCGTCAGCGGCCGCCATCTCCTCCACCACCGCCACCCGCCCGGGGCTCTTCTGCACGTGCAGCGCCCCCTCGCTGAACACGCAGAGCCCCGCGGAATCGTAGCCGCGGTACTCCAGCCTCTTCAGGCCCTCGATCAGCAGGCCCGCCGCCTTGTTCCGGCCGATGTAACCGACGATTCCGCACATGGCTGCCTCCGGGCTGTGGTCCGCGAGCGCGCGGCCGCCGCGGGGCCGCGGTATCCATTATCGGCCCCCACGAGGCCCAGCCAAAGCAGAATACGCAATATGGCCCGTGCGCCCGGCCCCGCCCCGGGCAGGTTCAGCGCGGCTGGGCCGGACGCGGAGACGGCGCCGTCGGGCGCCAGGCTGTCCGCGGCAATCGTTGGCCAGTAGCGCCGCTGACGCACGTGCCTTCGGCCCCGCGGGAGAGGCGAGTGCCTATTCGTCGATCCAGTACGCCCAGTGGGGGAAGAGCTCGGCGTTCAGATCGTTCTTGTGCTCCCAGCTTCCGCTCGGCGGATCGCCGAACCACGCGAACCAATGTGCGGGCAGGTCGACCTCGCCGTTGGCCTTCCGGGGGATGGCCGGGTCGACGGGGTGGTCCCAGACGTCCTCGAACCGCGGCAGCTCGGCGTGGCAGTCGAAGTAGATGTAGCTCCCGCGGTCGTTGCGGTGCCGGATGCCCGGGGCGCGGAAGTTCCAGCAGCCCACCGTGTGCAGCCCGTTGCCCCGGGTTTCGCCCATGAAGATCTTCGTGGCGGGGCGCTGCACGTCCAGCAGGGTGTCGTCGCCGAGGTAGCCGTTGAGCCCGTAGCTGAGCTTGAAGGGACGCTCGTCGGGGAAGTTCAGCGGGTCGTCGTCGTCGGGGCAGTGGAACACTTCCAGGTTATCGATGTACCGCTGCCAGTAGAGCACGTCGCCGAGGCAGTTCCTGTTGTTGTACATGACGCCGGCCGGATGCTCGTAGCGGTCGAGCCAGCCGTCGTCGCGGCTGTCGTCGCCGTGGGTGCAGAAGCGCCCCTTGTGAACGGCGGCGAAGCTCTGCTGGGCGATGGCGATCTGGCGGGTGTTGCTGAGGCAGACGGCCTCGCGGGCCATCTCCCGCGCCGTCGACAGCGAGGGCATCAGGATCGTCAGCAGGATCGACAGGATCGCCACGACGACCATCAGCTCGATGAGCGTAAACGCCGCGCCGCAACGCCGGGGCACGGGGCTTGCGCCCGACAACGTGAGCGTGTGGGGCGGCGTTCTCATGACAGATTCTACTCCGCCCCCCGTGATGACATGATTGTAGCCTCCGGGACGGGCCCGTGGCAAGCCGCGGCGTGGACCGCGGCGGAGCTTCCGGCCCGGCGGGTGAGCACGTCGCCCAGGACCCCGAGGCGGTTCACCAGGCCCCACGACCGGGCCACGCACAGGCCGTAATGCATGAGGTAGGGCACGCGCCCGACGAGCTCGACGCCTGAGATCCTCCCGGCGGCCCGGCCCGGCGCCAGCGGAATGACGTAGCCCGGGTCCCACGGGTCGAGCGCCCGCAGCCTGCGGCCCCGGATGGCGGCCAGTACGTTTTGTCCCGCGTGCCGACCCGCCGCCAGGCTGAACTGCACGCCCATCCGCAGCGGCTCCTCGCCGCCGCCCGGGCGCACCGCCCCCGCAACGTCGCCCGCCGCGAACACCCGCTCCGCGCCCGGCACGCGGAGGTGCGCGTCCACCGCCAGCCGCCCGCCGCGACGCCTCGGGCCCTCCAGCCCCGCCGCCGGCTCCCCCGGCGTCACCCCGACCGCCCACACGACGGCAGCGCACTGAAGCACCGTGCCGTCAGACAGCCGGGCCTGCCCCTCCGCCGACAGCGACGCCACCGTCGACTCCGTGCGGACCGTCACGCCGAAGCCGCGCACCAGCCCCGCCGCCCACTGCCGCACCTGCGGCGAGACGTTGCCGAGAATCTCGCCGCCCCTCTCGACGACCACCACGCGGGCGGCGCGCCACAGTCGCGCGTAGCTCAGGTGCGTCACGGCCCGGCAGAGGGCCGCGAGGTGGCTCGCCGCCTCGACGCCGGTGTAGCCCCCGCCGACGACGAGGAACACGGGCGTGGCCGCTCCCGGCGCCCGTCGCAGCGCCGCCTCCGCCCGCCGCCGGATCGCCACGCCCTCGGCGATGCTCTTCAGCCCGAGCGTCCGGGCGGGCAGGTCGGCCTTGCCGAGGTAGTTCGTCTCGCAGCCCGTGGCCAGGATGATGAAGTCGGCCTCGTAGGTGCCGCGGCGCCCGTGGGCGGCGGGGCGGGCCACGTCGAGGTGCTCGACCTCGTCGCGGACGAACTCGACGCGTCGTCGCCGGCAGAAGCGGCCGATGGGATAGGCGATGTGCCGGGCGGCCACGCGGCCGGAGATGAGGTCCGGCAGCATGGGCAGGAACGCGCTGTGGTCGTGACGGTCGAGGAGGCGGAGGCGGACGCCTCGCCCGCCGTGGCGGCGCAGCGTCCTGGCCGCGGCCAGCCCCGCGAACCCCCCGCCGATGATGAGGACGTTGGCTGTGGCCATGCTTATCGCCGCCCCCCCGCGACGGAGTATTCTACCGGCTCGCGGTGCCTGTCGCCTCCGCGGCCCGGCGGTATCCTGTAGGGCATGCTCGACCTCGAGACCATTCGGCGCGTCGTGTGCGACGTTGCCCGGGCCAACGGGGCGCGCCTGGCGGTGCTGTTCGGCTCGTGGGCCCGCGGTACCGCCGACGAGCGGTCGGACGTCGACGTGGTCTTCGTCGAGGAGACGCAGGGCCGCTATCTTGACCGGCTGGGGCGCTACTTCAAGCCGCTGCTGAACCGCCTGAATGCCATGTGCGAGCCGTTCATTTACACGCCGGCCGAGTGTTCGAATGGATGAAGGACCGCCCCTTCGTCCGGCGGGCCCTCCGGGAGGGGATCGCGGTCTATGAGTCGAGAGAAGCGAAAGACCGAGGCCGGCCGCTGGCTGAAACAGGCCGAGTCGGACCTGCAGGCCGCTGAAGCCAGCCTGAAGGCGGGATTCTGCGAATGGGCGTGCTTCCAGCGACAGCAGGCCGCCGGGAAGGCCATCAGGGCGATCTGGTATGACGGCGGGTTCGACCCCCGGGGACACAGCGTGGCCACGCTCATGCGCGAATTCCCCGACGAGGGAATGCGGGCCAAGCTGGCCTGCCTGGACGAGGACGCGGCGGACCTGGACAAGCTTTATGTGCCGACGCGCTACCCGAACGGGTTGCCGGAGCCGATTCCGGCCGACGCATGCGCGCAGCGCGCCGCAGCCGACGCCTTGACGAAGACACGGCGCATCGTTGAGCACATCGAGAAGGCGCTCGGTTGACGTGCCGGCAGTGGTGCGTGGGCCCTCGCCCGTGCCGTACAATACACGGCGATGGACCTGTTCCGCGAATCCGAGGACGCCGCGGCGGCGGCGCAGGCGCCGCTGGCCGTGCGCCTGCGCCCGCGGACCGTCGGGGAGGTCCTCGGGCAGGAGCACTTCCTCGGGCCCGGCAAGATGCTCCGGCGGATGCTGGAGGCGGGGCGGCTGTCGAGCCTGGTGTTCCACGGCCCGCCGGGCAGCGGCAAGACGACGCTGGCGCACGTGATCGCGCGGACGTTCGAGTGCGAGTTCCACGAGCTGAACGGC
>CAZMDT010000290.1:0-1353 GCA_964564965.1 uncultured Planctomycetaceae bacterium
GCATACAAATCTCCCCTCAGACGGCACATTAAACGCTGTGGCTAAAAAACCCTTCCGAGGCTATCTCGGCCTCTTCGCACCATACTTTGATCGCCCCTGTTTTCGGTCCTGGACACCAATAGAATCGAGCGTTCCCCGGACCACATGGTAACGGACACCAGGTAGGTCCTTCACACGCCCACCTCGTACTAGCACGACGGAATGCTCCTGGAGGTTGTGGCCCACGCCAGGAATGTACGAAGTCACCTCGATACCATTCGTCAAACGAACCCTGGCCACTTTTCTCAGGGCGGAGTTGGGCTTTTTGGGGGTGGTCGTATACACCCGCGTGCACACCCCGCGTTTCTGGGGACACCGTTTCAGGGCAGGGGCGGTTGGGTTTTTGCGTACTCGCTTTCGACCTTTTCTGACCAACTGATTGATCGTAGGCATAAGGCTTCCCTCACGTCATCATGGCTAGTGCCGGCGTTGAAATTCGTGGAGCCTTGGGCAAGGATCCCGAAAATGAAAAAAAATATATGATTACCTGTCCACTGTCAATATCTTTTTCACTTGCTTTCAGGCGTGAGCCACTTCTCCCCTGTTATCGTCCGAGACTTCCACCGGAGCCTCGGCCTCTTCTGGTGCGCCTTCCACCTCTAAAACAACTGGGGCCTTTCGATACCGTTTCATGCCGGTGCCCGCAGGGATGATCCGTCCCATGATGACGTTCTCTTTGAGCCCCCGCAAATGGTCCACCTTGCCCGCGATCGTTGCCTCGGCCAGCACCTTGGTCGTTTCTTGAAACGAGGCGGCAGAAATAAAGCTCTCAGTACTCAACGATGCTTTAGTGATGCCCAGGAGAAGGGGCTCTGCTACTGCGGGCCTACCACCTCCGGCGATCACTTTGCTATTGATATCTTCAAAGCGGACCTTGTCAACATGTTCTTCCACAATAAGATCTGTGTCTCCCACATCCTGGATCTTCACACGTCCTAGCATTTGCCGGACAATGACCTCAATGTGCTTGTCATTGATCCTGACCCCTTGAAGGCGGTACACCTCTTGAATTTGGTCCACCAGATACCGGGCCAACGCCAGGTCGCCTCGAATATTGAGGATGTCGTGAGGATTCGCTGCCCCCCCGATCAAAGGATCCCCTGCTTTGAGGAAATCCCCCTCAAGGACGTTGATGTGCTTGCCTCGCGGAATCAAATATTCTTTTTTCTCGCCAACATCTGCCGGGGTTATGGTAACTTTTTGCTTGCCCTTTGCTCCCTTTGCAATACTCACATACCCGTCGATTTCAGTGAGGACGGATGCTTCCTTCGGTTTTCTGCACTCAAAGAGTTCAGCGACGCGGGGTAGGCCCCC
>CAZMDT010000290.1:1363-4501 GCA_964564965.1 uncultured Planctomycetaceae bacterium
GGTAATATCTTTGGTTTTGGTTGTCTCTCGGGGAAGCTTGGCCATGACGTCTCCGGCATTAACGGAATGTCCCTCGGATACCATGAGAATGGCATCTGTGGGCAGAAAACAGCGGGCCATTCCCCCCCCGGGCAGTTTCGCTGTTTTATTTGCCTCATCCTTGATAGAAATCCTTGGGCGCACATCAGAATCCTTGTGTTCTACAATCACGTAGCTTGCCTTCCCTGTCACGGGATCAACCTTTTCCTTCATGGTTACCCCAGGGATGATATCTCCAAACTTCACCTTGCCCCCTACTTCAGTCAGAATCGGGGTCGTGTAAGGATCCCACGTGACTAAGAGGTCGCCCTGTTTCACCTTTTGACCGTCCCTCACCCTAAAATGGGCACCATAAATGACTGGATACCGCTCTCGCTCTCGCCCTTCCTCGTCCACAACGGCAAGACCTTCAACCGAGTGTTGATCACCGAGGACATGGTCGGGCACAAGCTGGGCGAGTTCAGCCCGACGCGGATGTTCCGCGGGCACAGCGGCGGCCGGCGGGCGTCGGCATAACCCCGGCGGGAGAGCACAAGACGATGGCATGGCACGCGTCACACCGATTCGCCCGGATCAGCGCCCGCAAGGCGCGCCTGGTGGCGGACCTGATCCGCGGGCGCGACGTCCAGGACGCCCTCAACGTCCTGAAATTCGCGCCCAACCGGGCGGCGGGGATGGTCTCCAAGGTGCTGACCAGCGCGGTGGCGAACGCCAACGAGGCGGAGGCGGACGTGGACAGCCTGTACGTGCTGTCGGCGCAGGTTGACGAGGGCCCGACGCTGAAGCGTTGGCAGCCGAAGGACCGCGGGCGGGCGCACCCGATCATGAAGCGCACCGCCCACATCGAGGTGGTCGTCGAGGAACAGCCGCAAGCATAGCAAAGGCGGGCAGATGGGCCAGAAAGTATCGCCAATCGGGTTCAGAACGGGCATCACCAGAGGCTGGAAAAGCCGCTGGTTCGCCCCCAAGAGCAACTACGGCGAGTTCCTCGTCGAGGACGAGCGGATCCGCCGGTACATCGACCGGCGCATGAACCGCCAGCCCCCGTACGCGGCGATCAGCAGCATCGAGATCGAGCGGACGCGGGAGGAGGTGAAGGTGACGCTCCGGACGGCCCGTCCCGGGCTGGTGATCGGGCCCAAGGGCGCCGAGGTCGAGCGCCTGAAGGGCGACCTGGAAGACCTCACCGATCGGCGGGTGAACATCAACATCCTGGAGGTGAAGACCCCCGACCTGGACGCGCAGCTCGTCGCCGAAGGCATCGCTGAGCAGCTCCGGCGGCGTGCGAGCTTCCGCCGGACGATCAAGCAGCGGGCGGAGGCGTCGATGCAGGCCGGCGCCAAGGGCGTCAAGATCCAGATCTCCGGGCGCCTGGGCGGGGCGGAGATGAGCCGGTCAGCCTCCCAGATCATGGGCTCCATCCCCCTGCACACGCTCGAGGCGAACGTGGACTACGGCTTCGTGCCGTGCTTCACGACCTACGGCGCCATCGGCGTGAAGGTGTGGATCCACCGCGGCATGTTCGGCGAGGAGACGAAGGAAGAAGACCACGCCGCCTCCGAGGCGAAGACGCGCGCCCGCCGGCGGCGCGAGCGGCGGAGCACGCCGGGCGCCCCCGCCCCCCAGCGGGCGAGCGGCGGCGTCGGCGGGCGCCGCGGCAGGACGCGAGGTGCCCGCCGGGAGGCGGGGGCGCCCGAGCCGGCGGCTGAGCCCCCGGCCGAGGCGCCCGAAGCGGCGCCGGGACCCGCGCCCGAAGCCGCCCCTGAGCCCCCGGCCGCCGCCGAGTAACAGCGAGAAGGTGCCACCATGGCATTGATGCCCAAACGAGTACGACACCGCAAGCAGCAGCGCGGGCGGATCCGCGGCAGCGCGACGCGCGGCCAGACGGTGGCGTTCGGCGAGTTCGGCCTGCAGGCGATGGCGGGGGGCTGGATCACGGCCCGGCAGGTCGAAGCCGGCCGCGTCGCCGCCACGCACTTCCTGCATCGCGAGGGGCGCGTGTACATCCGGATCTTTCCGGACAAGCCGGTGAGCGGCAAGCCGCTGGAGACGCGGATGGGCAAGGGCAAGGGCGAGACGAAGGACTGGGTGGCGGTGGTCAAGCCGGGCACGGTGCTGTTTGAGATCGGCGGTGTGGACGAGCCGACGGCGAAGGCGGCGCTCCGGCTGATCGCGCACAAGATGCCCGTCACCTGCCGGATGGCCTACCGGCGCCACGCGTTGTAGGACGAGTCGGCGATGAAGATCAGCGAGATACGCCAACTGACCGACGAGGAGTGCACGGCGGAGCTGGCACGGCTCCGGCGGCACCTGTTCGATCTGCGGAGTCAGGCCGTGACCGAGAAGCTCGAAGACCCCAGCATGCTCACCAAGGCCAAGCGGGACATCGCCCGCTTCCTGACCGTCGTGCGGGAGCGTGAGCTCGAGGCCCGGGCGGCCGGGCAGGAGACCTAGCGGAGCGCCCATGGCAGAGGCAGGCGATAGCGCGAGACCCAGGAACCGGCGCACCCGCATCGGACGGGTGAGCTCCACCGGCGGCGACAAGACCATTCACGTCATCGTCGAGAACCTTGTCAGGCATCCGCGGTACGGCAAGTACGTCCGCCGGCGGACGAAGCTGGCGGCCCACGACGCGAAGAACGCGGCGGGGCTCGGCGACCTCGTGGAGATCGCCCCGTGCCGCCGGATGAGCAAGTCGAAGTCATGGCGGCTGGTCCGCGTCGTTCAGGCGGCCGAGCTTGCGGGCTGACCGCCGTTGAGGTAGGTCCGGTGATTCAGCAGGAAACCCGACTGGACGTAGCCGACAACACCGGCGCCCGCGTGGTGGGCTGCATCAAGGTGCTGGGCGGCTCGACGGCGCGGCAGAGCTTCACCCGGCGGACGGCGTCGCTGGGCGACGTGATCGTCTGTTCGGTGAAGCGCGCGATGGCGGGCTCCGAGGTGAAGGCGGGCGACATCGTGCGATGCGTCATCGTGCGGACGAAGTACCCGATGCGGCGGGCCGACGGCAGCTACGTCCGGTTCGACAGCAACGCCGTCGTCATCATCGACAACGACGGCAACCCGCGGGGCACGCGGATCTTCGGGGCGGTGGCCCGC
>CAZMDT010000291.1:0-4493 GCA_964564965.1 uncultured Planctomycetaceae bacterium
CCTGCTTGCGATTGGGGCGAGCGTGTATGGGCAATTGGCCATGTCCGCTTCCAAGTCGCTATACGACATCCCCTTCGAGGCCGCACTCATTTACAAGCTGATCGGATACTTCCTCCTGCTGCTGGGCTTCTGCCTGATCGAAATCAACCTCGTCGAGCACCGAAGACGCTTGCAGGAGGTGACCGATACCCTGCGCGAGAGCGAGGAGGACCTGTCGATCACTCTGCATTCCATCGGGGATGCGGTCATCGCCACGGACACCGATGCCCGGGTGGTCCGGATGAACCCGGTGGCGGAGCAGTTGACGGGCTGGCCGCTGGCCGAGGCCGCCGGCAAACCGCTGGCCGAGGTGTTCCGCATCGTCAACACCCGGACCCGTGAGTCGGTCCCTGATCCCCTGGCCAAGGCGCTGGCCACTGGCGAGGTCGTCGCTCTGGGTAACGACACGGCCCTGATCGCCCGCGACGGCTCCCAGCGACAGATTGCCGACAGCGCCGCCCCCATCCGCCAGGCCCAAGGCCGCATCCGCGGCGCGGTGCTGGCCTTCCACGACGTTACCGCCGAGTACGAGGTCAAAAAGGCCCTGCGCGAGCGGGTGAAGGAACTGACCTGCCTCCAACGCGTCCGCGACCGCCTGCAAGTGGGTGTTTCTGTCGAGCAACTGTGCCAACACACCGTCGAACAACTGGTCCAGGCGATGGCGTATCCCGCAATCGCGGTGTCCGTCATCGCGCTCGGCGATCAGCGATTCACTTCCGGGAGATCGGCGGAGGGGTCGACACGTGGTCTTCATGCGGACATTGAGGTCAAGGAGGAAGTCTGCGGGCGTCTGTCGGTCTTCTACGTCGAAGATAAGCCCTTCCTGCTGCCCGAGGAGCAGAACCTGGTCGATGCGGCTGCCGCGATTCTCAGCCACTGGTTGGGGCGCCGAAGGGCGGAGGAGGCACTGCGGCAGAGCGAGGCCATGTACCGGACGCTCGTGGAGAGCATCCCGCAGAGGATCTTCATGAAGGGCCGGGACTTCCGGTATGTGTCCATCAACGAGAACTTCGCCCGGGACCTTGGCATCCGCCCCGCAGACGCCGTGGGGAAGGTGGACCACGATTTCTTCCCCAAGGAGCTTGCGGACAAGTACCGCGCGGACGACCAGGCCATCATGGAGACGGGCCGGACCGAGGACCTGGAAGAAAAGTACAATCAGGAAGGCAAAGAGGTTTGGGTTCACACGGTCAAATCGCCGGTGAGAGACGAAGACGGCAAGATCATCGGCGTTTTCGGTATCTTCTGGGACGTGACCGAGCGCAGACGCATGGATCATGAGTTGCGGCGCCTGGCGGTGATTGCCGAACAGGCCGCGGAAGGGATCGCCGTGGCGGACCTGGACGGCAACCTCCAGTTCGCCAACGACGCATGGGCCAGGATGCACGGGTACGAGTCGGGCGCGGAACTCATTGGGAAGGACATGAGCTTCTCCCACACGGACGACCAGATGAAGACGGAGGTGGTGCCGTTCAACGCAACGGTCATGCGGCAGGGCCGTCTCGCGGGTGAAGTGGGACACGTGCGAAAGGATGGAACGACATTCCCGACGCGCATGTCGGTCGTCGTCCTCAAGGACGAGCGAGGTGAGCCGTGCGGTCTGGCGGCTTTTGCGGAAGACATCACCCACCGCAAGCGGGCTGAGGAGGCGATACGCCGGTCGAAGGCCGAAGCCGAGCAGGCCAACGCCGCCAAGAGCACGTTCCTGGCCAACATGAGCCACGAGATCCGCACGCCGATGACGGCGATCCTTGGGTTCGCCGAGATGCTGGACAACTCCATCGAGTGCTGCGTCACCTGCGCCGAACACGAGGCCTGCCCGACGCGCGCCCAGAACAAGGAGAGCATCCAGATCATCCGCCGCAACGGCGAGCACCTGCTGCGGTTGATCAACGACATCCTGAATCTCGCCAAGGTCGAGGCCGGCAAGATGCAGGTCGAACGCCTGCCTTGCTCGCCCGTGCAGGTTGTCGAGGAGACGGCGTCGTTGATGCGGGTTCAGGCTATTGAGAAGGGCCTGTCCCTCGACGTCCGCTACGAATTCCCGCTGCCGGAGATGATCCTGAGCGACCCGGCAAGTGTCCGCCAGATACTCATCAACCTCGTGGGCAACGCCGTGAAGTTCACGTCCGAGGGCCACGTGGAGATCGTCGTGGGCTGCGTCACGGACGTCCAGGCTGGGCAAGCGGTGCTGACCTTCGACGTAAAGGACTCCGGCATCGGCATGACGGGCGAGCAGATCGACCGGCTCTTCCAGCCGTTCGTCCAAGCGGATCCCTCGACGACGCGTGAGCATGGTGGCACCGGTCTGGGCCTGACCATCAGCAAGCGGCTCGCGGAGGCCCTGGGCGGCGACATCCAGGTCACCAGCCGGCCGGGCGAGGGAAGCACGTTCACCTTCACGCTGGAGACCCAAATGCCTCAGCCGGTTCACATGCTCCACGACCTTTCCGAGGCGGCCGCGATGGCGTCCCAGCAGCCGCAATCGCCCCTGCCCACTGCCAGGAGGCTTCGCGGCAGAATCCTGCTGGCCGAGGACGGCCCGGACAACCAGAAACTCATCTCTATGATTCTTCGCAAGGCCGGGGCGGAGGTCGATCTGGTTGCCAACGGCCGGTTGGCCGTGGAGAAGGCATTGGCGGCGCTGTCGGCGGGGACGCCCTACGACGCGATCCTCATGGACATGCAGATGCCGGAAATGGACGGTTACCAGGCGACGCGGCAACTGCGGCAGGCCGGCTACGAAGGCCCCATCATCGCCCTGACGGCCCACGCGATGTCTTCGGACCGCCGGAAGTGCGTCGACGCCGGATGCGACGACTACGCGGCCAAACCGGTGGATCGCGCGGGTCTGCTCCGTATGCTGGGGAGGCTGATGGATCGTCGGGCATCTGAACCCTCAGAGAACCGCGTTGCAGTGACGACCGCGCAGACGCCTCTGGAAGACGCCATCCAATCCGCGTTCGCCGACGACCCGGACATGACGGCTGCAATCGACGGGTTCGTGGTTCGCCTTCCGGAGACAGTGGCGGCCATGTCGCAATCGCTGGCTCACAACGCGCACGAAGAACTGCGGCGGCTGGCCCACCAACTGAAGGGGGCTGGCGGCGGCTATGGCTATCCATCGCTCACCGACAAGGCCCGTATCCTCGAAGACGCCGCTAAGGCCGCCGACGTGGAGGCGGCGAGGCTGGCCCTGAACGAACTGCAAGCATCGACCCGCGCCATCATTGCCGGCCGCAAGACGAGCGCGGTCCCGGAGGTCAAGGAATGATGAAGGTCCTGATTATCGACGACAGCCCCGATGCCCTGGCTCTGGCTAAGGTCCGGCTGGCCAAGGAGGGCTTCGAACTGTTCTTCGCCGACGGCGGCAAGGCGGGCCTGGCAATGGCCGCCAGCGAGCGGCCGGACCTGGTCCTCCTGGACCTGGACATGCCGGACATGTCGGGCTTCGACGTCTGCCGGTCGCTCAAGGCCGATGGCGAGTTGTGCATGATCCCGATTATCTTCCTCTCGGGCTCCGGCGGGCCCGAAGACAAGGTCAAGGGACTCAACCTCGGCGCGGTGGACTACGTGACCAAGCCGTTTGACGCCTTTGAGCTCCGGGCTCGAGTCAGCGGCGCCCTACGGACCAAGCACATGCAGGACCTGCTGATCGAGCACGCCAGAATCGACCCGTTGACGAGCCTGGCCAACCGACGGGGTCTGATGGAGCGGCTCGCTCAGGAATGGGCCCGCATCCAGCGGCATGGCGGGAGCCTGTCTTTCATCATGGCCGACATCGACCATTTCAAACGGGTCAATGACACCCACGGGCACACGGTCGGCGACCGGGCGCTCCAGGCCGTCGCCGACGCCATCGCGGGCCGCTGCCGCGAAATCGACCTGCCCAGCCGCTACGGCGGCGAGGAGTTCGCCATCGTCCTACCCAACGCGGCGGCCGCCGGAGCAGTCACACTCGCCGAACGGTGCCGGCAGGCCGTCGAAGGAGTCGAGGTGCGTGTACAGGACTCGGCGGTCCACGTCACAGCCAGCTTCGGCGTCTCCGACGCCGCGAACGCCGATTCGCCCGAGACGATGATCCAGCGGGCCGACGAGGCGCTCTACCGCGCCAAGGCCGCCGGCAGGAACTGCGTTAAGGGATTAGAGGCCACGGAAGCAGCAAGCCCTTGAGGCCGGCGTGCGGCCTTGGGAAGGAGCAAGGCTGATGGGCAAGCAACGAAAACCGGCGAAGGACGAGAATCGCGATCGCCAGCCGTCAGGCCCCGGCATGCCTACCATGCTAGGGTTGAGGGCTACCGCTGAGGAAAGACTCGCCCGGGCCCATGGCGCGCTGGTGGAAATGGCTGGGATGAGTGCCGAGAAGGTCCTCCACGAGCTCCAGGTGCACCAGATTGAACTGGAGATGCAGAACGAGGAGCTCAAGCGGGCTCAAGTGGCCTTGGAGGAGTCCA
>CAZMDT010000292.1:0-619 GCA_964564965.1 uncultured Planctomycetaceae bacterium
CGCCAGGACGCGGGCGAGGTTCGAGAACCTTCCGGAAGGCCGTCCGCCGCAGGTCACCTTCGAGCTGATCGACGGGTCGTGGTACATCAAGTAAGCCCGCGGCACGGGGCGCCGCTGGAGATCGAATGGCCCGCCGCCGGACATACGGGTTCGCAGACGAAGGATTCCTGGCGCGGCTGGAGCGGCTGCGGGCGATCTCCAAGCGCCTCCGGACGCGCGGCGCCGCCGGGGGGCGCCGCTCGCGACGCCTCGGCGACGGGCTGGAGTTTGCCGACCATCGCGACTACACCCCCGGCGACGACATCCGATTCATCGACTGGCCTTACTACGCGCGGATGGAGCGGCTGCTGCTGCGGCTGTTCCACGAGCACAGCGAGGCCGACGTGGTCCTGCTGCTCGACCGGTCCGCCTCGATGGCGCCGGGGCCCGCCGGCGCGGGCGGGGCGCAGCGAACGGCGAAGTTCGACTACGCCCGCCAGGCGGCCGCCGCGCTGGCCTACGTCGCCATGGGCAGCCTCGAGCGGGTGTTGCTCCAACCTTTCGCCGACGCGCTCGACGAGCCATTGCGAACCGGCCGGAACCGGCAGCAGTTCCTCGGCGTGCTCGACTTCCTGGCGGG
>CAZMDT010000292.1:629-4452 GCA_964564965.1 uncultured Planctomycetaceae bacterium
ATCTGACGGGTCATCTCCGCGATGTTTCGGTGCTGCTCGACTTCCTGGCGGGCCTCCGCCCGGGCGGGCGGACGCACCTCGCCGGCTGCGTGGACCGCTTTGCCCGTGCCCGCGAGGCGGCCGCCACGGTCGTTGTCATCAGCGACCTGATGGACTCGGCGGCTGCGCTGCCGGACGCCCTCGCCCGCCTTGTCGCCCGGGGGCACGGCGTGACGGTGCTGCACGTGTACTCGCCGGCCGATGCGTCCCCGCCGCTGGAAGGGGCGGTCATCCTGCATCACGCGGAGACGGGCGAGCGGCTGACGGTGATGGCGAACGAGGCGCTGCTGGCGGGGTACCGGCGTCGCTTCGCGGCGTTCATCGCCGGGTGCGAACGGGCGTGCCGCTCGCGCGGGGCCGCCTACGCCGCGGCGCCGTCCGACATGCCGTTCGAGCACCTGATCCTGCACACGCTGCGGCGCGCAGGCGTGCTGGCGGGTTGACGGCCGCCGCGAGGGCGCGAACCTGCGGAGCGCGAAAACGTAGCAGTAGTATGACTTGCCAGACGGCTGTGAAACCGTGCGGGCGCCCCCGAGGACAGCGGGGCGCCGATGTGGAGACACCCGATGGTTACGTGACTAACCTCCTGGTTGGTGCTGGTCCTGGTGGGGGGGGTGGTGGGGGCGGCGGCGGCGGCGGCGCCCTGGCTGGCGGGGCGGATCACCTATGCCGTGGTGTCCGCCCAGAACGATGCCGACCGGGCGCAATTGGTGGAGCTGGCGAAGCACGATCAGCTTTCGCAGTTGTTCCGGGCGGTGGCCAGGACGGTCAAGCCCGCCGTCGTGGAGATCCGCATCACCAAGAAGGTTCGCATGGGGACCGGCGCCACCCCGGATATGGAGGAGTTCCTCAAGCGGTTCTTCGGTGAGAACGAGCTGCCCCCCGGCTTCCGCCAGCCCGAGCCCGAGCAGCGCTGGCGGGAGTTCTTCAGCCACGGGCTCGGCAGCGGCACCATCGTCGATGCCAAGGAGGGGTACATCCTCACGAACTACCACGTCGTCGCCGGTGCCGACGAGGTCGAGATCGTCCTTGCCGATCAGCGCACGTTTGAGACGGAATGGATCCGCAGCGACCCGCTCAGCGACCTCGCCATCGTGAAGATCAAGCCCGACCGTCTCATCAGCGCGCCGCTGGGCGACAGCGACAAGATGGAGGTGGGCGACTGGGTGCTGGCGATCGGTGCGCCGCGCGGGCTGCCGCAGACGGTGACCGCGGGCATCGTGTCGGCCAAGGGGCGCCAGACGGGCCAAAGCCGCATGTACGAGAACTACATCCAGACCGACGCGGCGATCAACCGGGGCAACTCGGGTGGGCCGCTGGTCAACATGCGGGGCGAGGTCATCGGGGTGAACAACTCCATCGTGACCTACAGCGGCGGCAACGAAGGGATCGGCTTCGCCGTGCCGTCGAGCATGGCCAGGAACATCATGAAGCAACTCATCGAAAAGGGGAAGGTCACGCGCGGGTACCTGGGCGTGCGGATTCAGAACGTGGACCCGGAACTGGCGAAGAGCTTCGGTCTGGAGGACACGAAGGGCGCGCTGGTGACGGAGGTGTTCAAGGGCAGCCCCGCGGACAAGGCCGACCTGAAGGAGCAGGACTTCATCGTGTCGGTGGATGGCAAGAAGGTGGCCAACGTGAACGAGCTGCGCAACGCGATCGCGCGGCTGGAGCCGGGCAAGCAGATGCGGCTGGAGGTCATCCGGGACCGCAAGCCCAAGACGCTCGACGTCACGATCGTGGCCCAGCCGGAAGACATGGCAACGGCGTTGGTTCCGGGTCAGCCGTCGCCCAAGGCGGCGCAGAGCTATGGCCTGGAGGTCGCCACGATGACCGACGCGCTCGCCAGGAAGTACGGCTACGACGAAACCCCGCGGGGCGTGGTGATCACGTCCGTGCAGCCCGTCTCCGACGCCGCCAAGCAGGGCCTCGATGCCGGCATGGTCATTACGGGCGTCGACGGCAAGGCCGTGACGTCGGCCGGCGAGTTCGCACGCCTCCTCGCCGCCCGGAAGGCCAACGGCGTCCGGCTCCGCGTGACCGACCCCAACGGCGGGCGATGGTTTGTCTTCATCACGCCGGAACGGCAGGACTGACACCCTCGCGCGGTGAGCGTTACGGCGCGGCGGCCCCGGGGCCGCCGCGCCTCTTTCTTGAACGATCTGTCGCGAAGATGCTGCGAACTCGTCCTTGGCGCGTTAGAATCACCGCCGCGCCGGACGGCGTGGCCGACGGCGCCCATCTGTGGAACAGGCAATCCGTGAAGGGGCCGAGCGATGACAGGTGCAGTTCAGGCGGCCGAAAAGGAACGGGTGACGCACATCAGCCGGCACGTGACCGCGTGGGCGGAGCGGGTGGTGTCGGGAAGCTACCAGAAATACAGCACCGAGCAGGCCTGGGTGCCGCCGGCCAACCTGTGTGAATACGACACGCACTACTGCCTGATCATGGAGTTGGCGGGCATGTGCGAGAAGGACATCGAACTCCGGGTGGAGGGGGGGCTGCTGGTGCTGTCGGGGGTCCGCCCGCCGCCGAGGGTCCCCGGCGCCCCTGACCCCTCGCGCCTCCACCTCATGGAGATCGACCACGGGCACTTTGGGCGGACGCTCGAACTGCCTGCCGACGCCGACGTCGGAGGCATCGATGCCAAGTACCACCGCGGCTACCTCTACGTGAACATCCCCAAGCGCCGCTGACGGGCCGGCACGCGCCGGCGGACGAGCCGTGAGCAAGAACAAACCCAGGAAGCCAGTGATCACCGGGGAGGAAGAGCCGGAGCTCGTCATCGAGGCGGGCTCGGGCGATCACGAGCCGACGCCGGCGGAGGTATCGCTGCCGGCCGAGGCGGCCATCCTGCCCGTGCGGAACATGGTCATCTTCCCGGGCTCGGTCGTGCCGCTGTCGATCGGGCGGGAGAAGTCGCGCCGGCTTCTCAGCGACGTCTTGCCGAGCCAGAAGGTGCTCGTGGTGCTGTCCCAGAAGGATCCCACCACGGAAGACCCGGGGCCGGCGGACCTGCATGGCACCGGCACGGCGGTGATGGTGCTGAAGCTGCTGCGGCTGGAGGAGGGGGGGCAGAGCGTCGTCGTTCACGGCCTGGCGCGGATGCGGATCGGCAAGTGGATCGCCACCGAGCCATACCTCCGGGCGCGCGTGGAGGAGGTCCGCTCGACCTCCGGCGAGACGCGCGAGACGGAGGCGATGACCGTCAACGCCCGCGCCCTCGCCCGGCGCGTGCTTCAGCTCCTGCCGAACGTGCCCGAGGAGGCCGTCGTCGTCCTCAACAACATCAACCGCCCGGACGCCCTCGCCGACTTCCTCGCCGCGAACCTCCAGCTCGACATCCCCGCCAAGCAGCGCCTGCTCGAGCTGGCCGACGTCAACGAGCGCCTCCGCCTTATCAGCGTCGAGCTCCAGCGGCAGATCGAGGTCCTTGAACTGTCCAACAAGATCCAGGACGAGGTCAAGGCCAAGATCGACAGGACGCAGCGAGAGTACTACCTTCAGGAGCAGCTCAAGGCCATCCAGAAGGAGCTGGGGCAGCTCGACGAGAAGTCGGCCGAGGTCGAGCAGATCAGCGAGCGCATCGAGGCCTCGGGCATGGCCGGGGCCGTCAGGGAAGAGGTGCTGCGGGAGCTGGGGCGCCTGGCGAAGATTCCGTCGGCCTCGCCGGAATACAACGTCATCCGGACGTACCTGGACTGGATGACGGAGCTGCCGTGGGCGGCGGAGACGAAGGACCACCTGGATATCAAGCGGGCGCGGCGGATCCTCGACAAGGACC
>CAZMDT010000293.1:0-4447 GCA_964564965.1 uncultured Planctomycetaceae bacterium
AGGCGGCATCTCCTAACGGTCCGAAACATATATCAGATCGCTAGGAATGTCAAGCCTGAAGTCCTGGGGAGCGAAAATTAATCGGAACCCGCCCCACGCCCCGCCAGTGTTGTATCATCGCCACGCGGCGGCGCCCCCGCCGCGCCGGACACCTTCGCCCGCCGAATCGCTGACCATACGGAGCGCCTCGTGAGCACGCTCGTCGGCATTCAGGGACGGCACTTCACCGTCAACGGCCTGCTGACCTACACGCCGGAGCAGGGCTACGGCGGCGCCCACGAGGCCCTGCGCGGCAAGCTGTTGATGATGAAGTCGACGAACAGCATCTTCGACGACGCCGACTACCCCGCCCTCGGCAGCCGCGAGCACCCCTACGAGAACGGCGCCCGCTGGGACTACCCCGACGGCCCGTGGGACCCCGACCGCCACACCGACGAGTTCCTCGCCATGCTGCCGACGTACCGGCGGCACGGGTTCAACACCGTCAGCACCTCGCTGATGTCCAACGTGCCCTGCGGCAGCGGCGAGGGGCCCTGGAAGTCGTGCGCGTGGGACGCTGACGGCCGCTTCAGGCCCGACTACGCCGCCCGCCTGCGCCGCGTCCTCGACGCCACCGACCGCGAGGGCCTCGTGCTGCTCATCCAGACGTTCATGCCGAACAACACGCACGTCCTGCCGGACCGCGGCGACGAGGCCGCCAACGACGCCTGCATCAAGGCCTGCGCCCGGAGCACCCTCGAGCTGCTGCTCGCGTCCGGCCATCGCAACGTGCTGCTGGAACTCGTCCACGAGCCGAGCCCGCGGCCGCAGTATCTCCAGACGATCTGCACGCCCCGGCGCGAGCATGAGCTGCTGGCGTACGCCCGCGAGATCAGCGGCGGCGCGATTCCGCTGACGTCGGGCTCCTGGGGTGCGGCCGACGAGCCGGCGGCGTTCTACGGCGCGCAGGACTTCCTCGCCCACGGGCACGCGGCGGCGAGCCCGGAGGAGGTGGACCGGCTGGGCCCCGGGTGGCAGGCGGCCGCCGCCGGAAAGCCGGTGTTCTGCCTGGAGGTGTGCAGCCCGGTCTGCCTGGAGGCGGCGCTGCGGTGGAACTCGGGGGCGGCGCTGTTCAACCTGGGCATGAACGACTACGTGGAGGGCTACCAGGCCGTGCCGATCAACTGGGGAATCACCACGCCGCTGAAGTGGAACTTCATGCAGCAGGTGGCGATCCTGACCGGCAGCGAGCGGCCGGGCGAGCCGCCGGAAACCGCCGGAGCCCCGCCGTGCTCGATCGAGGGCCTGGGCGACGGCGAGCGGGTGGCGGATGTTGCACGGCTGAAGCTCCGGGCGAATGCCCCGCTGGAGTACGAGCCCGGCAGCGAGATGCGGCTGAATCGCGTGTCGTGGCTGGTCGACGGGCGGATGGCCGCCGCCAGGGGCTTCCAGCGGGTGGACCAGCCGACGCCCCCGGACATCCTGGAACTGGACGGCGGGGCGCTGCGGCGCGGGCCGTTCGGGTTCGACTTCCGCCGCCTGCCGCCCGGCGAGCACGAGCTGATGGTGATCACGAACTACCGCAAGGTCCGCTGGTACGAGCGCTCCGGCCGCCTCGGGCGCGTCCGCTTCCGCACGGCGTAGCGAATCCCCGCGCGGCAGCGCGACGCGATGGCGGAGACGACGTGGCTTCGCGAGCGGACGGCCGGCTGGGTGTGCACATGGCACGAGTACTTGGCGCAGGCGGATGAGGCGGAGCTTGCCGCAGCCGCACTTCGGGATGAATAGTCCAGCGAGAGAAACAAAGGTTCCTGACCCCCTGTCTCTCCTCGCGTCAGCAGATGCACCGTGATTCCCGAATCCGGGTGCGTGAACGGCGTCAGAAGCCGGCGATTGGCGAAGTCGATCATGCGAGCATGTCCTTTCCGATTGTCAGAGACGAATGAGGCTGGTCGGCATCGTGCATGAGCGGGTGCGTCAGGCCTGTACCATGGCAGTCCCGGATGGTCAACCCATGAAGGTCACGTCGCGGCAGGTCTCCGGTTGGAGAGTTACGGACACCGCCCCCGGCGGCATGGGGTCGGTCAGCACCAGGCCGATAGTCGCGGGCGGATCGACGTGCACGAGGCCGATCGTCTGGGGCGTGCTGCCGAAGTTGACCAGTTGCACACCGGCCGCACGGCCGGCGGCGGCCGGTACGTAACGCGCGGCCACATCCGCGGGCAGCCCGGGTCTGCCGCCGGTGAAATAGCGCACCTTCAGCCAAGGCGCACGTCCGAAATGCACGCCCAGCCCGCCCAGGGCGACCGAGAACAGTGCGGGCATGACGGCCGTTGCGGCCGACGCATTCGACCGCCGGTCGCAGGAGTGCGTGTTGACGAACGACGGTCCAAAGTCACCACGGTTCCGGGCCAGTGCCTGGCGCAAAGCCGCTTCGGCCGCCGCCACCACGCCGGTCAACCGGCGCGGATCGCCATCCAGCAGGTAGGCGCAGGGTCCGATGGGCCAGCGATTCAAATAGGCGCCATCGAAGCCCGTATCGCCTGTGACATCCCGGTATTTCGGGAGGTGCACGCCGCACCAGACATCGCCCATTCTGCAAAGACTGCCGACGCTCTCGACGCCGAGCATGCGGGAGCGGTCGCCGCAGACTGCGACCCAGTCGTCCATCAGGCGGCGAAGGCCTTCGCGCAACCCTTGCTCTTCCGGCGCAAACCGCATCACTTCCAGCAGCGTCATCACGGGATCATGGGGACGGTGGAATGCATCCGGCAGCCGCTCGGGTTTGTGCGCCGGGCCCTCAGCCAGCCCCATGTCCGCCAGTTCGCGGGCGTAATAGCGGTGGAAACGCCAGTCCGCCATGATTTCAGGCCGGGAGGCGTATCGCCGGATCTCGGCCCCATCGATCAGCTTCACGTCCATCGGGACTGGCTGATCGGCGGGGGTCCGCCGGAAAACATCTTCCCAGAATCTCCAGTAATCCCGGCAGAGGTCCAGGTAGCGCGACCGGCCGGTGGCCTCGTATGCGGCGGTGGCGATTGTCAACAGGCGAAAGTGACAGAAGCTCTGGTGGTTGAAAGGGGGGCGATGATACGGCGAGCGGGTGCCGGGGAAATAGCTGAGAAACGCGTGACGTTCCCAGTCGTAGAAGTCCTGCACATCAGGATGCCAGTTGCCCAGGTGCTCGGCCGCGTCCTCGATGACGGCCACGCTGGTCGTGTCGCGGATATCCAGGTAGAGCACATTCAGGAGAAACTGCGTGAAGGCTTCGGCGGTATGCGCGACGTAATCGCCAGTTTCATTGGCGTCATAGCCGTGCCACAAATGACCGGCCCGGCCGACGGCGGCCAACCAGTCGTCCCGGAAACGCTTCAAGAAACGCACGATGCGCTCGTTCCCGTTAAGGCAGTAGGCGGAAACGAAACTGCGTGTGTGACCAGCCGCCTCGTCCAGGGCATGGCCACCCCTGGCGCCATATAGTGCATCAAAACCTTTGGCTTCATAGTTGTCGATCTCGGCGGCAATCCACTGTTCGAGAGTGCGGCGCAGAGCAATCTGCTCCCGAGCCCAATCGGGAAAGTTCGCACCGTCCGGGCGCGAGGTGGACTGGATATCCTCCAGCCGGAAGCGCACGCTGACGATAGGGGGTGGCAAAGGGGTCAGGAAACTTTGCTGCTCTTCGTGTCTCGTATCCGGGGTCGGCCGCGGGGGCGCAAGGTGCTCTCGAGGCCCCACTGGCTCGCCCGGCGCTTCACCCACGGCTCCCGGCCGAACGGCGCCCCGCGCCGAAGGCACCGCCGCAGCGCGTCCAGCTCCTCCTGCGTCTGCGGCCGGTGCACGAACTCCAGCCAGTCCGCCGGCAGTCCGCCCGGCGGGGCCGTCAGCGCCGGACGACCGTCCTCCGGCTGCGTGGCCGTCCGCTGGTGCAGGCTGCTCCACGGCCACGCCTCCGCCCGCGTCGCCAGCCCCGCCCGCAGCGGGTTCCGCTCCACGTACCGCAGCACCGACAGCACCGGGTCGCCGCCTTCGAGCACACCCGCCGCCCGCCGCGACCGCGACAGCCGCGACGACTGCACGGGGAAGCTCTTGAACCGCCCCTGGTACAGGTGCCCGCTGCCGGCCGTGCCGCGGGCCGCGTGCCAACGCCGCGTGTGCGTCACCGTCAGCCATCGCATGAACTCCGACAGGTCGCCGTCTTTCCGCGGCCAGAGGACCAGGTGCCAGTGGTTCGGCATCAGGCAGTAGCCGAGCGTCCGCATGGCGACGCGGTCGTGGGCCTGCGCCAGCACCGAAAGGAACAGCGCGTACTCATCCGGGGACTCGAACAAAGGCAGGCGTGCGTTGCCGCGGTTGAGCACGTGGTACACGATCCCGCCGACGGCCGCTCGCGGTGCTCTGGGCATGCCGCCAACCTACCGCCAAGAACGCCCGAGATCAATCAGAATCTACACAAAGGTTCCTGACCCCT
>CAZMDT010000294.1:0-4368 GCA_964564965.1 uncultured Planctomycetaceae bacterium
TCCGGAAACGAGGAAGGGCACGATCGCCTCAAAGGCGGAGAGGCCCTTGTCTGCGAGCAGGGCCTCGACGGGCGCCCCGCTGTCGGCGCCGAGCGAGGCACCGTGGCGGACCTGGGCGGCGAACCACCGCAGCAGGCCCCCGCCGGCCAGCGACAGCACCACCAGCAGCATCGCCACCGTCAGGGCCGTGGGGACCTCCTGGCTCGTGGGCACCTGGCCTTCCGAGCGGGCCTTCTTCAGCCGGTGCGGCGTCGGCTGTTCGGTTCGTTCTGAGGCGGGGTTGTCGGCCATGAGACTCCCGAAGCTTCAGGTAATCAGGTTCTCGTTCAGCCAGTGCGCCAACTCGACGGCAAAGTCGTTCAGCGCGGGCGCCAGCGCGGCGGCCATGAACAGCCCCAGCGCGATCCGCAGCGGGAAGCTGGCGAGCAGGATGTTCATTTCCGGCAGGGCGCGGGCGAGGATGCCGAGCACCACCGACAGAACCATGAAGGCCGCCAGCAGCGGCGCCGCGAGCTTGAGGGCGAACAGGAACATGGCGGACCCGGCGGACAGGACGGCCTGCGCCATGACGCCCGCGGAGGGCGTGGCGGCCACGGGGAACGCCGCGTAGCTGCGACCGATCATCGACAGCAGCAGGTGGTGCCCGCCGGCCACGAGGAAGAACAGCGTGAAGGTCATCTCGAACAGGACGGCGACCGGCTGGGCCATCTCGCCCGAGACAGGATCGACGATCTGGGCGATGGCGAAGCCCATCTGGCGTGCGATGATGCGTCCAGCCTGCTGGGCGCCGGCGAAGACGATGGCGACGGCAAGACCCATGGCCAGACCGGTGAGAATCTCCTTGAGAAGCAGCACGGCAGCCAGCACCCAGTGGATGGCGCCGGGGGGCAACTCCGGGCGGGTGAACATCGCGAAGAAGATGGTCACGATGAAGGCGATGCCGGCGCGGATGCGGACGGGCACGGCCGCCCAGCCGAAGATCGGCAGGACAACGATGAAGGCGGAGATCCGCCCCAGCAGGAGCATGAACGGCAGCAGCAATGGAATCCAGACGTCCATAGGCTCAGCGTGCGATGACCTGGATGTGGTTGAAGATGTCCTGGGCGAACCCGACGGCCTGGTGGAGCATCCACGCCCCGCAGACAAGCAGCGTGACGGCGACGCCGGCGAGCTTGACGACGAGCCCGAGCGTCATGTCGCGGATGGACGTAACGGCCTGCATCATCGCCACGAAAAAGCCGACCACGAGCGTGACGATGAGAACGGGAGCCGCCAGCAACAGGGCGGTTTCGAGCGTCCGCCTCGCCAGGTAGAGCACCATTTCGCCGGTCATGTCGTTCGCCTCACCGGAAGCTGTTGACCAGGGCCTCGGCCAGCAGGTGCCAGCCGTCCACCAGCACGAACAGGATGATCTTGAAGGGCAGGGAGATCATGGCGGGTGGCAGCATCATCATCCCCGCGCTCAGCAGGATGCTCGAGACGACCACGTCCACCAGGAGGAAGGGGATGAACAACAGGCAGCCCATCTCGAAGGCGGTCCGGAACTCGCTGACGGCGAAGGAGGGAATGGCCACGTAGGTGGGCACCTCCGCCCGGGTCTTGGGGACGGGCACGCCTGCCAGGCCCACGAACAGCTCCAGGTCGCTCGGGCGCGTCTGCCGGAGCATGAAGTCCTTCAGCAGCTCGTTGCCCTTCCCGACGGCCTCGTTGAAGGTCATCTCGTTCCGCAGGTAGGGGCGGACGGCCTGATCGTTCATCAGGCCGATCGTCGGGGCCATCGTGAACACCGTCAGGAACAGCGCCAGCCCCACGATGGCGACCGTCGGGGGGATGTTCTGCGTGGTGAGCGCCCGGCGCACGAAGGCCAGCACGATCACCAGCCGCGTGAACGAGGTCATCATGACCAGCAGGCTCGGCAGCAGCGCCAGCGCGACGAACACCAGGGCAAGCTTGACGGGTCCGGACCATTCGGTGGCCTGGCCGTCCTCGCCCTTGGTGGCCTTGTCGATGGTGCGGACGACCTCGTCCATGTCGGGCACGGCCGACGGGGGCGCCGCCTCGGCCCGCTCCTGCGCCGCCGCGAGGGAGCCGGTCAGCACGACGGCCACCGCGGCCAGTATCCGTATCCGTGCCGCCATCATCCTGCGTCGCTGTCAGAGCGCCCCTGCTGGTCGCGCTGCTGCTTGTCGAGTTCGGTGGAGAACGCCCGGCGGGTATCGGCGGGGCCGGCGGCCTCGGCCGCGAGCGCCTCGCCGGTCTGCTCGCCGCCCCCGACGGCCTCGGTGACGTCGGCAAGCATGGAAATCTCCTCGCGCGCGCCGCCCACGAGGTACGTCCGCGAGCCGACGCGGAGCAAGTGGACGGTCTTTCGCGGGCCGAGGTGGACCGTCTCCAGGACGCGAACGTTCTTCCCCGTCGCCACGCCGATCTTCGGCAGGAAGCGGCGGACCAGGAAGATCGCCGCGCCCGCCAGCACCAGCAGGATCAGCGTGTAGGCCAGCAACTGCCACAGCGTCCCGCTGGATGCCTCTTTCTTGAGTATCAGCGGGGGCGGGGCCTCACGCCGGCCAGCGACCGGCTGGGTGGCGCTGCCCGGGGCTTTGGCCCCCTCCTCGGCAGCAGCCTCAGACGGCGCCGTCGCCGCCAGGAATAGCCCGAGCGCCAAGGAAAAAGCGGCCACGTTCCTGTGGGACCGCCCCGTTGTGTAAGCACACCGGAAGCTCATGCGAAGACCCGTTGCACATGACGTGCCAGGCGCGAAACCCCCGGTTTTCGGACCGGAAATGCCTTCCGCGACGGGGGGCGGACGGCGAAAACCCGACGGCGCGTCGAAAAAGCTTACAGCCCGCCGCGGGGCGGTGCCGCCTCGACGGCCCCCGGGCTAGCGGGCGCCGCCGTTGATGATCTGGTCGATCCGGACGCCGAGCTGTTCGCCGACGACCACGAGGCTGCCCGTGGCAAACCGCACGCCGCGAAGGTACAGGTCGACCGGCTCGCCAGCTTGCTTGTCCAGCTTGACGACCGAGCCGGAGCCGAGCTGAAGCACGTCTCGGATCTGCATCTCGGTCCGCCCGAGGCTCACCTCCACCGGTACCGCCGCGTCGAGCAGGATGTCGATCTGCCCGGCACCGCCCCGGATGCCCGCGTCCGGAACATCCGGAAGCTGCGCCTCCTGCACGTCCACACCCTCGGCGCTCTGGTCGGCCACTGCCGCCGCAGCCGTCTCCTGCGTCATCGTCTCAGCCATGTCTGCATCCTTCCCGGGTGCGACGGCCGTTCCCGGCCGTGTGTGTTCACGTCGTCTGCTCGCCGTCGGGCACGACCTGCAGGGCGTATCGGCCGTCACAGCAGACGGGCAGGCCCGCCGCGATCCGCCGCCCGCCGACGAGGACATCCACGGGCTGGTCTTCCCGCCGGCTCGTCAGGAGGACGTCGCCCGGCTCCAGCGCCAGCACGTCGCGCATCGCCGCCGTCGTCCGAAGTCTGCCGTCAACCACGACCTGTGTCCTGCTCAGGTGTTCAGTCAGTTGCCGGCGCGCCTGCCCCGGAACCGTCGCCGCTGCCTGCGCCGCCGGCGCGCCCGCCGCCGCCAACGCGTCGGTCAGCACGATCAGGGCGACCCCGTCATCGCCTTCCGCGCCGCCCTGGCGGAGCATGATCCTGCAGAACGAATCGCCGCCGGCCGCGTCCAGGGGCAGCTCGCCGCGACACAGTTCGCCGTCAGGGCTGAAGCCGCCCCCGCCGGCAGAGCTGAGGGCCCCCGAGACGGCCGCCAGCACCTTCCCCAGCGCGTCCGTGAGGATCGTCGTCTCCAGCGCGGACAGCTCGCGGTCGCTTTCCTGGCCGCCGGCGCCGCCCAGGAGCCTGGCGACCCAGGCGATGCCTTTGGGCGCGGGGACGGTGATGGCGGCGACGGGCTGGCCGTCCTTGCCTTGCCCGGCGAGACAGAAGCACCCCGCCTCGCCCGCCTCCCGGACAAGCGCCTCCGCATACACCTCGACGGGGCGGTCCGCCCGCAGCGACATCTCCTCGTGCAGCAGCTCGCCGAGGGTCCCCGCCGCCGCCGCCGCCAGCGACTCGGCCAAGGCGGCAACGCGCCGCTGCTGCGCCGGCGTCAGCCGATGGGGCGAGTGCCAGTCGTAGCCTACGGCGTCGGTCTCCGCCGGCGTTGCAGTGGGGGTGGAGCACGCCGTCGCCAGCAGACGACGGACGATTTCGGTCTCGGCCGGGCTCGCTACCTGGCTCATTGGATCGCGAACTCCTTGAACAGCACCTGGCGAATGATGCCCGTCTCGCCCTTCTGGTTCGGCCAGAGCATCTTGTTCAGCTCCGCGCAGATGTCCTGGCGAATGCGATTGAGGTTCTGGG
>CAZMDT010000295.1:0-4351 GCA_964564965.1 uncultured Planctomycetaceae bacterium
CCTCCCCGCAGTGGGGGCACCTGCACAGCTTCGGCCCTGACAGCGCACGGGAGCTGATCGAACGTGCCGGGCTCGTGCCCGAGAGCATCCGCGTGTATCGCGTTCCGCGGTTCGCGCGGCGCAACGCGGTATTGCGGGTGATCGGGCGGGCGTGGACCTGGCTGGAGACGCGGAAGAAGCCGGAGCCGCGAGGGCTCTATCTGGCATGCCGCGCCGCCAAGGCCGGCAATCCCCAGGACGCCTTCCCCGCGCGCCCCCGCTAGAGGTGTGAGATGGCCGAACGAAAGACAGCGTCGGATGAGCGTTCACGGCGCCGGTTGAGGCGCGCCCGCCTGGTGCTGCTGGTGGGGCTGGCGCTGTGGACGCTGGCCGGCCTCGCCGGGGCGTACCTGTTCGGCGGGCACCTGCTGAAGCGCTGGGACGCCCGCCGACTCGAGACGCCCGTGGTCGCTATCGAATCCGACGACTGGGGCGGCGGGTACTACGCCGGCTACCTCACCGGCGAGGAGGCGTTCCGCCAGCGCCTCGACGCCGAACAGGCCGAGGCCCTCGAACGCCTCGGCAGCGTCATGAAGCGCCACAATGACAGCGTCGGGCGCCACCCCGTCATCACCGGCATGGTCGTCGTCGCCCAGGCCGACGTCCCCGCCATCCTCGCCGACCCTCAGCGCCGCTACCACTGGAAGCCGATCGACGAGAGCCTGCCCCTCCTGACGGCCGCCATGAGGACCGCCGAGGCCGACGGCACCTTCGCCGCCCAGTACCACGCCCGCGACCACAAGAACAAGGACCGCTGGACGCGCGCGCTGGTGGCGGCCGCCGCCGCCGCGGAGGCCCGGGGCGAGGCGCTCACGCCTGAGGCCGTCCACGCGCTCTGGCCGGAGGACGAGGGCCTGCGCCGCGCGATGATGACGGAATACCAGCGCGAGGAGGGCGGCCGTCTGGTTGCGCTGCCGGACGACGAGATCAAGGCGAAGCTCGGCGACGGGCTGGCCGTCTTCCGCCGCCTCTTCGGGCGCGACCCCGTGTGCACCGTGGCGCCCAAGTACCTGTGGGACCTCCAGACGGAGCTCGCCTGGCGCGACGTGGGGCTCAAGTACGTCCACGGGGCGAACTGGCAGCTCGGCCCCGGGCGCCCGCCGGACGCCTGGATGCGCGAGCTCGGCACGCCGTCGGCTTCCGGCATGCTCTACGTGCCCCGGACCGTCGACATGGGCGTCGGCGTCGGCGGCGGGATGTCCGGCGTGGCGGAAGTGTACGACGCCGTCCGACTGGCCTTCCGCCGCGGGCAGCCCGCCGTCATCTCCACCCACTCCTGGTGCTACGGCCTCCTCGGCGGCAAAACCGCCGGCGAGATGGCCCACAGGCTCGACAAGCTGCTGACCCGCATCGAGACCGACTGGCCCGACGTGCGCTACCTGACGTCCGAGGAGCTTGGCCGGCTTGCCGAGGACGGGCGCGTTCGCCCGGCCGGGCCGGCGGGCGCCGCGGGCGACGTGTCGGTGGCCGGAGGCATGACCCACGCGCTGCTCTACGGCGGGGCGCTCATCCTCGACCACCTGAAGGTTCGCATCTGGGTCTACGGGTTCCTCGCGCTGCTGATGTCGTCGATCGGTGTGCTGGCGCTGACGTGGGCCCGGCGGGCGCCGCGGAAGCGCCGGGAGGCGAAGGCGTGAGCCGGTCGCACATCTACGCCCGCAACCTGGTCGCGAGCTGGCTGGGGCTCGTCATCCAGCTCGTGGTCATGTTCCTGCTGACTCCCTTCGTGGTCGGCTCGCTGGGGGACGTGGGGTACGGCGTCTGGTCGCTGGTGACCTCGCTGACCGGCTACCTCGGACTGGTCGAACTCGGCATCGGCACCAGTCTCGGGCGGTTCATCAACTTCTACCTCGCCCGCGACGACGTGGCGCGGGTCAACGGCATCATCAGCACGGCGGCGGCGTCGTTCGTGGCGCTGGGGGCGGCGGTGCTGGGCGTCGCGGGGGTGATCGCCGCCTTGTTCGGCGTGCTGTTCGCGAAGGTGCCGGACGCGATGGTGCCCGGCGCCCGCATGGCCGTGCTGCTGGTGGCGGGGGCCCTCTGGCTGGAGATGTTCAACGCCATCTTCATTTCCGTGCTGCGGTCGTTCGAATCGTTCCACCTGTGGAAGGCGGCGAGTGTCGCCGCGATCCTCCTCCGGGCGGGCGCCACGGTGCTCGTCCTGCGGGCCGGCTGGGGGTTCGTCGGGCTGGCGCTGGTCCTGGTCGGCATCCAGGCCATCCATGCGCCGGTGACGTACCTGCTCGCCCGGCACGTCTTTCCGGCCTTGCGCATCCGCCGGTCGCTCGTGGGGCGCGGGCACTTCCGCGAGCTGTGGGGGTTCAGCATCTGGGCGTTCCTGGGCAACGTCGCCCACAAGCTGCTGTACCTGACAGACATCGTCGTCATCACCATCCTGCTCGGCCCGCGAATGGTCACCTTCTACACGATCCCGCAGGTGCTGGTGGGCACGGCCCGGGGCGTGCTGCATCACGTCACGAGCGTTCTGGCCCCGCAGACGATCCGCGCCAGCAGCGTCGGCGACTACCGGGAGCTGCGGTGGCTGTTCATCTGGGGCTCGAAGGCGATCATGGTCCTCGGGCTGCCCATGCTGCTGGGGCTGATCTTCCTCGGGCGCCAGTTCCTCACCCTCTGGCTGGACATCTGGACGCTCGATGAGATCCGCATGAGCAGCATCGTGCTGGTGCTGATGGCGGCCCCCCAGTTCGTCGTGCTCGCCACGCGCCAGGTGGGCAGCATCCTCTCGGGGCTGGGGCGCGTCCGGTTCGCCGCGACGTTCACGCTGATCCAGGCGGTGACGAACCTGGGCCTGACCCTCCTGTTCGTGATGGTCTTCGGCCTGAGGCTCTACGGCGTGGCGCTCGGGACCCTCGTGCCGATGGTGATCTTCAACATCGTGCTGACCGCCGTCGTCCTGCGGTGGATCCGAATGCCCGCCCGTGAGTACCTGCTCCAGAGCGTGGCGCGCTGGATGATCGCCGCGGGCGTGGTGGGCGCGATGGCCTACGGCGTGCTGATGCTGCCCGGTGCCGAAAGCTGGTCCACGTTCATCCTCAAGGCCGCCGCCGTCGGCATCGCCGGGCTGTTCCTCTGCTGGATGATCACCCTCACCCCCGCCGAACGGGCAAACCTGCGCGAGCGCTTCGGCCAGCTTCTCGGGCGCAAGCCCGCCGCCGATGAATCCTAGCGGCTCACCGCCCGCTGCGGGCGGCGTGTTCGGCGAGCACCTCCTCGAACAGCCCCGCCAGCCGCGCCGTCAGTGCCCGCCGGCTGAACGGCGCCAGCCGCTCCTGCGTCACCCTTGAGGCCAGCTTGCCCTCGCGCCACAGCGCCCAGCACTCCCGGATGCCGTCCGCCACGTGCTGCGGCTCGTCCACGCCGGTGATCCGCCCCGCCCCCACGTGCCCCAGCAGCCAGGCGTCGCCGCCCTCCTCGGGCACAACGGCGAGGATCGGCCGGCGGGAGGCGAGATACTCGTAGAGTTTGCCGGCGATGACGTCGCTGCCCACCCCACGGATGCCCTGGAGCAGGAGGAGCACGTCGGCGCCGCGCATGAGGCGGCGGCTCTCCGCGTACGCCACGTGGGGGATGAACGTAAGGAGCCCTTCAAGCCTGTGGCGGAGTACCTCCTTATCAAGACCCCATGGCTCGCCGACGAACGCGAAATGCACGTCACGCGCCAGGCGCTCGTCGCGCGCTATGAGTTTGAGCCAAGGGAGTACTTTGTCCGGACCGCGGTGTCTGGTAAGCATCCCGGCGTGCAGGAACAGGCACTTGTCGCGCCAACGGTCCCGCTTCGGCGGCACGGCGTCCTCGACGAAGCCGTTGGTGATGGTGACGATCTTGCGCCCCACAGCCGCGCCGTAGCGGCGCCGATCGACGTCCGCCGTCAACGGGCTGGTATAGACGATCCGGCTCGCCCGGTGGAACACCGCGCGCTTGATGGCGGCCATCTTCGCCGCGTACCGCGCCGTCGGCGGGCGCCACCTGACCCCGAACATCCACGGGTCCCGGATGTCCGCCACCAGCGGCAGCCCCGTCAGCCGGGACGCGTGGTACCCCACCTCCATGTCTACCCATGGCCCTCCCGTGGCCCAGATGAGCCGGCAGCCGTATCGCGCACACGCGGCGACGGAGGCCGCGATGGCCCGGAACTTGAACTCGCGCATGTACCGGGCCCCCTCGCCGAGCCGGCTCCACACGGCCCGGGCGGCCCGCCAGCCGACGCGGCGCGCCAGCCCGCCGAGGCCCGCGCCCCGCGGCGGGGGGGTGAGCAGCGACGGGAAGCGTTTCGGAAGGCCGCGCAGCCAGG
>CAZMDT010000296.1:0-1800 GCA_964564965.1 uncultured Planctomycetaceae bacterium
GTTCTCGGCGCCTTTGCCGAGCGCCTTGCCCGCCGACGCCACGTCCGCCGCCAGCGACTTCGCGAAGTCCACCGGGAGCTTCCCCTTCTCGATCACCGCGGCCAGCACTGCCGTCATGATGCGGCCCGTCAGCTCGCTCACGAGAACGCCCTCGGCGTTGTCGCTGGTCACGTCCTTGAGCTCGATCGGCTCGAGCCGGACCGTCAGCGCGTCCCTCATGCCGAGCAGGTGGGCGTGGGCCACGACGTTCTTGATGGTGATGCGGTCGATCTTCATTTTCCGGCCGCCGCCCTTTTCCTCCTTGGTCTGCTCGTCCTCGCCGCCGAGGCGCTCGAGGTTCTCCATGACCTTGGAGACGTTGCTGCCTCCGCTGGTCTGCTCCAGGTGCAGGTCGAGCCCGTCGAGCTCGAACTTGCGGACCTCGATGGTGTCGGTGAACAGGCTGCCCGGGCGGGCCTCGACCTCCAGCTTCGTCAGGTGCACCAGGTACGGCGAGTCGAAGCCCTCGGGGTTGACCACGTGCAGCCCCGACACCGCCACGTTGCCGCGGAGCAACGCCACGTCCACGTCGTCCACGGTCGTGGCGACCCCCAAGGCGTACGAGCCGCCCTTCTCCACGGCCGTGGCGGCGATCGAGTCGACCAGCAGCCACGCCACGACCGCGAGGATCACGACCAGAAGCACCAGACCGACGACTACGCGCAGAAACCACTTGATCATCTGACGTCTCCTTGTCCAAGGGCCCGAATCTCAGGGTATTATATGCGGCTCACGGCCGCGGCCGCCAAGCCCGGCACGCGGCAACGGCGCGCGGGCGGCAACGTTTGTCTACACAGGGAAGGAGCGACGCGATGACGTACGCGTATGGCGTGTTGGCGGCTGTGGTGGCGAGCGTGGCGCTGTCGGCGGGGCCAGCCGCGGGGCAGGTCAATGAGATCGTCTACCCGCCAAAGGCCGGCGTGTTCAACGTCGTCACGGACGCCGGCGTGGATAACACCGGCGCCACGGACGTGACGGCGAAGCTTCAGAAGATCCTCGACGCCCGCGGCCGAAACCTCCAGATCGTCTACTTTCCCCGCGGCACGTACCTCGTGTCGGGCATGCTGCGGATGAAGCTCGACACGTCGCGGTCGCCGCAGAGCCACAGCCACGGCCCGTGGCTCGTCGGCGAGAGCCGGCAGCAGACCGTCATCCGGCTCAAGGACGGCACCTGGACGAAGCCGGTGCCCTTCGCACCCGACAGCAAGGGGCGGTATCCGAGGAAGCTCTACGAGCAGACGGTGCTCCACACCGGCGACTGCACGAACACGACGTTCAACAAGATCGTCCGGAACCTGACGGTCAACGTCGGGCGGAACAACGCCGGCGCCATCGGCGTGATGTACAACACAAGCAACTCCGGCTATCTCGGCAACGTCGACATCGTCAGCGAGGACGGGCAGGGGCACATCGGGTTGGCGCTGGCGGGCGTGGAGAACGGGCCGGGGCAGATCCGGCACGTCACGATCCGCGGCTTCGCGATCGGCCTGTTCGGCGCGTCCGCCTACGTGACGGCGTCCTCGCGCGTGGCGATCGAGGGGGCCTCGAAGGTGGGCGTTCTCAACCAGGGCAAGATCACCGGCGAGGACTTCACCGTTCGCATGGGCAAGGCCGACGGGCCGGCCATCCGCAATATCGGCTCGGGCGTGTTCAACCTCATCGGCGGGAAGATCGTCGGCGACGCCGCCAAGTCCCCCGCGATCCTCAACGAGGGGCTGGTCTACCTGCGTGACATCGAGACCACCGGCTACTCGCGGGCCG
>CAZMDT010000296.1:1810-4332 GCA_964564965.1 uncultured Planctomycetaceae bacterium
CAGATAGCCGATCTGCCGGCGTACCGCCACACTCTCGCGGGCCGTGTCGTGCCCGAACGAGAAGGACGCCCCCCCCGACGCGGCGAAGCTGGCGGAGTACTACACCGGCGGCTCCGCGGGGCTGTTCAGCAACACCAAGACCGCGCTGCGGCTGTCGATCAGGACGACCCCCGCCGTGCCGTACGAGAAGGACTTTTCGAAGTGGACGAGTCCGATGGAGCACGGCGCCGTCGGCGACGGCCAGGCCGACGACACGGAGGCGGTGCAGAAGGCGCTGAGCGCGCCCGGCAAGACGCACGTGGTGCTGCCGTCGGACAAGGTGTTCCGCGTCACGAAGCCGCTGACGCTGGGGGAGGACGTGGTCCGCGTGGTGGGCACGCACGGGCGGATGGTCAGCATGGGCGAGGACCCGGCGACGGTAACCGTGGGCGACGGCAAAGCGCCCGTCGTCGTGCTGGAGGGGATGAACAAGTTCCCGCCCGTGCACGTCCGCACCGCCCGGACGGTGGTGCTCGATTCGGTGCATGCCGGGCACCAGATTCCCGGCAACATCAAGGACAAGGTGGAGCGCGGCAAGCTCAAGGTCGTCGGCTTCCACCTCCACGGCACGGGTGAGGTCTTCATCAGCAACACCGGCACGCCGTTCGTGGTCGACAACCCGAAGCAGCGCGTCTGGATCCGCCACTACAACGCCGAGCTCGGGCAGAACACGCCCTTTGAGCCGGTCGTGGTCAAGGCCGGGGTCGTGTGGATTCTCGGCTGGAAGAGCGAGAACCTCGCCAAGCGCGTGACGGTCTACAAGGACGGCGCGGCCGAGGTGATCGGCTTCAACAACTACCGCGTGGGCAAGAAGGTTCCCGACGGCCCGTGGCCGATTTTCGAGGTCATCGACGGCCAGTTCTCGTGCGACAGCCTCGTGCAGACGGGCGCGCAGAGCAACCGAGTCCTGGTGTGGGAGACCCGCGGGGGCAAGAAGCGGATCCTCGATGCCCCCACGAACGGCGGCAGGAACCTGTCGCTCTACTGCGGCTACGACCCGGCGAAGGCGGAGGCCCTCCGACGCCCGTAGCGGCGCGGCTTTGGAGCATCGATGGCGGGGGCCGGCATGGTCAGGCTTTGCGCGGCGCGTGCGCCCCAACTTCAGCATCCCCAACAGGTTCATCGCCTCGGCAGCGCATGGGGCGGCGCGTGCGCTGGTCATCGTGGGCCCTGTTGCCCCACGAGACCCGGGCCTCGACGAAAAAACCTGTGCTTGGGAGCATCTCGAAGATTGACATGGCGAAGCTCCGGTAGCTACCGTACGGTTTGAAATGGCCAATTGAAATGCCCGTTAGGCCGACGGGATCCCGCCATGCAGACAGGCAGACGACACGCCACCGAGACCCGCGGCCGGCTGCTCGGAAGCGCCGCCGAGGTCTTCGCCGAGAAGGGGTACCGCGACGCCACTGTCGCGGAGATCTGCGAGCGTGCGGGGGCCAACATCGCGGCCGTCAACTACTATTTCCGCAGCAAGGACAGGCTCTACGAGGAAGCCTGGCGGGCGGCCTTCGAGGCGGGGGTCCGCAAGCATCCCCCGGATGGCGGCGCCACCGACGATGACCGGCCGGAACAGCGGCTCCGCGCCCGGATGGCCGCCCTGATGGAGCGCGTTCTGGACCCCGACACGCGTGAGTTCGACATCATGCGCCGCGAGATGAGCGACCCCACCGGCCTGCTCGAGGACGCCCACCTCGAGGTCATCGACTCCATGCGCAAAGGGACTTTCAAGATCGTCAGGGAGCTGCTCGGCCCCAAGGCCACCCTCGGCCAGATCGTCCTGGCCACGATGGCGGTGGTCAGCCCGGTGCTGCACGCGGTCCATCGCATCCGGCACAAGCGGGCGCTTGGGCGCACGCCCTCCCTGCCGGGGCGCGACCTTTTCCCGCTGGCCGACGTAGAAGGCTTCATCGACCACACCATGCGATTCGTGCTCGCCGGCATCCGCCAGATGCGGGCCGACATCGAATCCGGCAACTGGCCGGACCTGCAGTTGTCGAAGGACTTCATCGACAGACACCAGGACCTGCTGGGAGAGTAGGTTGAACAGACCCGCAACAACGCTGGTGGCTGCTTTGCTGGTAGCCGGTCTCGCCGGCTGCCGCCCGCACGTCGCCCAGGTGATGCCCCCGGCGGAACTGCCCGCGGGCTTCTCCGCCGGCGGGCAGGCGGCGCTGCCCGGCGAGTGGTGGACCGCCCTCGGCGACCCGGCGCTCAACGCCCTGATCGGAAAGGCGATGCAGGGCAACTTCAGCCTGCGGAGCGCGTGGGACCGCCTGGTGCAGGCGCAGGCCGCGGCCGCCCGCGGCGCCGCGCCGCTGGTGCCGGCACTCGACGGCAGCGCCGGCGCCTCCGCCACCGCCCGCAAGTCCGCGGGAATGCCCCAATCCGAGACGACGGAGCTGTCGCTCGGGCTGGCCGTGTCGTACGAGGCGGACCTCTGGGGCCGGGTGCGCGCCACGTCCGACGCCGCCGCCCTCGACGCC
>CAZMDT010000297.1:0-4324 GCA_964564965.1 uncultured Planctomycetaceae bacterium
ACGAACATCGTGGAGGCCCTCATCAAGGCCGACGAGATGCTGCGGAAGATCACCTCGCCCGACAAGAAGGTCGTGCTGGTTTCGGACCTTCAGCGGGCGGGCTGGCCGGGCGAGGGGGGGGCCGCCCTGCGGACGGTCAAGGAACTCAGCGACGTCAAGCTCACCAGCGGGGCGGAGCTGGTCGTCCGCCAGGCCACAGCCGCCCCCGACCGCGTCAACGTCGCGTTCATCCGGGCCGACGTCCCCGGCACGACGTCCCTTGGCGCGGGCGCCACGCCGGTGACGGTCTTCCTGCGGTCCTTCGACCCCCGGCAGGTGGGCGCGGAGCTGTCCGGCGGCCAGCCGCCGCGTGCCGCCAGCGTGGAGGTGGCCCTGGAGGTGCAGGGCGATGAGGTCGCCCGCCAGACCGGCGTCGAGGTGCCGCCGGAGGGCACGCGCGTCCGGTTCGAGTACCCCTTCGATCGGGAGGGCGAGAACCGCGTCACGGTCAGAATCGACGGCCACGACGCCCTCGACATCGACAACCGCTACCGCTTCAGCACGCTGGTGATGGCCCGGAAGGTCGCCGTGCTGACGCCCCATCCGCCGACCGGCGACGCCGACGATGAGGCGTTCTTCGTGGTGCGCAGCCTGGTCCCGAGGCCCGAGAAGGCGCGGTTCGAGCTGATCCGCGTGGTCACCGGCGACCGCTCTGCCGAGGGCATCAATCGGGCCGTGGCCCAGATCGACGCCGCCTCCGTGGCCATCGTGGTCAACGTCGACGCTGTGGCGCCGCCGATCCGCGAAGCGCTGCGCCGGCTGCTGCAGCGCGGCGGCGGGGTGATGTTCCTGCCGGCGGACCTCGGCGGGCCCGCGGGCGCCGAGGCCTTCAACGAAAGCTTCGGGCCGATCGTCCCCGCCCGGCTCGTCCGCGTCACCAGCCCCCAGGGCATTTACGGGGCCACCGGGGTGAGCCTCGACGCCGTGGACTTCGACCACGACATCTTCCGCAAGTTCCGCGAGCCGCGGCGGGTGAACATCGTCCCGACGAAGTTCCGCCGCTACTGGGAGGTGAAGGACTCGCAGGTCTCCCGCGTCCTGGCGCGGTTTGAGGACGGGCAGCCGGCCGTGCTCGAACGCCGCCTGGCCAGCGGGGTGACGACGATGCTCGTCAGCCCCCCGCTGGACCCCAGCCGCCAGCCGCAATGGAACACGCTGGCGCTGCACGGCGGGACGCTCGTGCCGCTGATGAACGAGGCGGTCGAGTACCTCACGATGCGGTCAAAGCGGCGCGGCGTGTTCGCCGTGGGCGACCGCCTGCCCGTTGATGCGGGGCGGAGCATTCGCGACCCGGCCGGCAAGCTGCACGAGGGCGTCAAGGCCGTCATCGCCGAGGAGCCGGGGTTCTACGTCGTGCCGCCACAGGGCGACGCCCCTGAGGTCAGCTATCCCGTCAACCTCGCCTTCGGCGAGTCCGATCCGCAGGCGAAGAGCGCCAACGAGGTGGTGCGGGCGTTCGACGGCTGGCAGAAGGCGGGCAGGCCGATGAAGGCCGACCTGGCGAAGGAAGAGGACGCCTCTCAGGACAAGCACCAGATCTGGTGGTACGTGATGGCGGCGCTGGCGTTGCTGACGCTCGGCGAGCTGTTCCTTTCAAACAGAACACTCCGCCACTAACGGTGTCTAAACGTGCAGGGCGTTTCCTAGCCGGCGGCCACGGACGCGAAGGAGCCGACCATGGCGAATTACGGACAACTTGCGGCGAAGTTCGGTTCGGTGCGCCGGGCCTGGCGACGGATGTCTATCCTCAACGGCCTCGCCATCGTCATCATGGAGAGCGTCGGCGTCTTCACGCTCCTGCTGTTGTTCGACTGGGTCTACAACCCCCGCCCCCTCGGGCGCACCGTCGCCTTCGCCATCGGCCTCGTTGCCATCGCCTACTTCGTCGTCCGCCACATCATCATGCCCGCCACCCGGCAGATTCCCGACGAGCTGCTGGCCCTGTACGTTGAGGAGCACGACCAGCACTACGAGGGCGCGCTGATGTCGGCGGCCGAGTTCGACCGCTACACGCCCCGGCAGGCCTCGATGGTCGCCGCCATCGTGGACCGCGCCGCCTCCGAGGCGGACCGCGCGGACCTGCGCCACGTGGTGGACATCCGCCGCCTGGGGAAGCACGCGCTGGTGGCCGGGGGGCTGCTGCTGGTGTACGTGCTGCTGTCGGCCTTTGCCGTCCCCGAGCGTGCTCGTCGCGTGCTTCAGCCCTGGGAGGAGACGCCTCGCGACCTCGAGCAGCAGGCGGCCCTGCAGCGGCAGACCGCCGAGGAGCAGCGACAGCGCGAGAGCTGGCTTCGCCGCAGCGGGCTGGAGGCCCCCGGCGCCGGCGAGGGGGCGGAGAAGGGCGCCGTCCGGGAGATTCCCGAGATCAAGCTGGCGCTGCGACGCCGAGGCGAGCTCGTGGAGCTGCCCGACAAGGTCGGCCTGACCAAGGGCGAGGCGCTGGAGGTCGACGTGGTCCTCTCGCGCGAGACGGAGGCGCCCGTCTACCTGTTCAAGCGCTCCATCGAGGAGGGCCGGGCGCCCGGACCGTGGGTCGGCCCCGTCGAGACCCAGCGCGACCCCGCGGCGGGCGAGATTCTCTATGCCGGCCTGCTGCCGGACCTGAACGTCGATTCGCAGTTCTACGCCGTCGTTGAGGAGGAGGACCGGCGGTACGAGTCGAAGGTGCACGCGGTCGAGGTGTACGAGAAGATCCATCTCGAGGGCGTTCGTGTGACGATCGAGTACCCCGAGTACCTGAAGAAGCAGCCCAGGACCACCACCGACCTGTGGGGCCAGGTGACCGCCCCCGTCGGGGCCGCCGTGACGGTCCGCGTCATGACGAACGTCCCGCTGCGCGAGGGCGAGCTGATCTGGCACGAGCCGGCCGGCGACCGGGTCCAGAAGCTGGCCATCGACGCCGGCGACGGCAACCGGTCGGCCGACGCGCCGTTCACGGTGGAGCGGGATACATCCTATAGCTGGTACGTGCGCGACCGGCACGAGCAGACGCTGGCCAGCCGCGTGGCGGCGTCGGTGATCGCCGAGGTGGACAAGCGCCCGGCGCTCGACGTGAAGGCGCCGGCGACCGAGGAATTGGGCCTGCACCGCTTCGGCGAGGTGCAGATTCTGGCCGAGGCGGCCGACGACTGGGACGTTGCGGGCGTGGACCTCGTCTACCGCCGCTACGGGAAGGACATGACGCAGATCATCCGCGGGACGGTTCCGCTGAAGCTGGAGCGGCTGAACCCGGACGAGGAGCGTCCCGCGAAGTACCGGATCGACCAGACGCTGATGCTGGAGCAGCAGGGGCTGTTCGGGTCGGAGCTGAAGGTGGGCGACACCATCATGTTCCGCCTGGAGTGCCGCGACCTGAAGGGACAGTTCGCCGGCTCGGAAATGTACTACACGCTGAAGATCCAGCCGTTCGAGAAGTGGGGCGTGTGGTACCAGCCGCCGCCGGAGCAGAGCCAGCCGATGCACCAGGCCATGCCGACGCACGACTTGGAGGAGTTTCTCAAGCGGGCGTGGCAGCTCCATCGGCAGAAGGACGACCTCGGGACCGAGGAGTTCAACGACGAATGCGACCAGATCGTCGAGGACATCACCGACCCCGCCACGGGCGACGTGTGGGACTTCGTCATGCTCGACCCGACCTCCCCGCCCGAGATGGTCAAGTTCGCCGCGCACATCAAGGACCTCGCCCGGCAGGGCACCGTCCCGCTGAAGACCAAGCGATTCGATCCCCAGGATGGTTCCCGCGAGCTGAAGCGCGACACCGCCAAGGCCATCGAGTATTGGGAGATCGGCGTGATGGAGCTGAAGGCCCGCGGCCTGCTGCTGCGCGACATCGTGAAGAACCGTCCGCAGGAGCGTACGGGCCCGGCCAGTGGCCCGGCCGGCGCGCAGCAGCCGGGCGGCGCAGATGACGATCAGCTCGTCGCGCTCTACGTGGACGCGACCATCGAGGCGAAGCTCAACGAGGAGCTGGGGAAGCCGACGATCGAGGCCCGCGTCGCCGAGTCCGACCGGGCCCGGCAGGCCGCCCAAGAGGTGGCTCAGATCAAGGAGCAGCAGGAGGACCTGCTCCAGAAGATCAAGACCGAGCAGCAGCAGGGCAAGCTTCAGGGCATCAAGGACAAGGGCGAGAAGGGCGGCCAGCAAGCCGGTGGCCAGCAGGCCGGTGGTCAGCAAGCCGGCGGCCAGCAAGCCGGTGGCCAGCAGGCCGGTGGTCAGCAAGCCGGGGGCAAACAGGCGGGCGGCCAGCAAGCCGGTGGCAAACAGGCCGGTGGACAGCAAGCCAGAG
>CAZMDT010000298.1:0-4319 GCA_964564965.1 uncultured Planctomycetaceae bacterium
GCTGGCGGAAGATGCCCGCCTCCGTCGTGGCGAAATCCCCCAGCGACGTGTCACGGTAGTTGTCGAAGTGCTCCCGCAGGAAGCTCACCACCCCCGTGATGTCGTACGCCGACACGGTGAACGGGAACACCAGGTCGTACAGGCTGCCCGCCGGGCGGGGGATCTTCCAGTGCCGCTGAATGCCGGGGTTCGCCGACCTCGACGCCTTCATGGCCGGGTAGATCGTCGAGATCATCACCGTGCACATCACGATCAGGATCGTCACGATGGCGTTGGTGGAGCTGTAGTTCATGGTGGGCACGGTGACCAGCCCCATGCTGCCGAGCCACCCGAGCACGCGCGCCACGACCTGCCCGAGGAGATACCCGCCCATGCCGCCGACGACGGCGTAGATGGCCGCCTCCGCGAAGAACAGCCCCGCCACGTGGGGCGGCGCCAGGCCCAGCGAGCTGAACGTGTAGATCTCCCGCTCCCGGTCGGAGACGCTGCCCAGCATCGTGGCGAAGACGATCATCCCGCCCAGCACCACGGGGATGAGCAGGTCGCGCCAGCCGCTCGCCCGCGTCAGCGAGGTGAAGATCATGCGGTAGACGGCCCCGCGCTCGCCGAGATAGGTCGGCAGCAGGCAGATCCGCGCCGCGCGCTCGGCGATGTCCCGGGCCGCCGAGGGATCCTTCGGGTAGATCGTGATCGCGCGGATGCTGTCCTTCATCCGTTTCGCCGTCTCGGCCCCGACCACCGCCACGCTGTCGAGGTTGTAGTTGACGAACTGGGCGCTCTCGACGTCGGGCGTTTCCAGCAGCGACTCGCCGGGGGCCTCCTGGAAGCCCTCGCTCGCCCCGCCCGCCGAATTCTGGTAGTCCACCGGCAGCAGCTTCGAGCCCTCCAGCATCGTGTGGTGGCCGAACTGGTTGTCCACCACCCCCGCGAACAGCAGCCGCTGGTCCCCGAGCTGCACGCGCTTCCGGTTGACGTCAGCGCGCGTGAGCTGGAGCATGTCCATGACGGCGTCGGTCAGGAATATCCCGCCGGCCGCCAGGCGGTCGGCAATGACCTGCGCCCGCGTGGTCTCCTCGTCGGCGATGCGCTGCTGTTCCGGCTCCGTCAGCTCCACGTGCAGCAGCTTCTCCAGCTCGCCCTGGTGGACGATGTCGCGCCCGTCGAGCCCGACGACGGCCTCCACGGGCACGAGGTCCCTCACCTCGTCGTCGACGACGAGCCGCTCGGACGGTGCGTCGGCGCTGGCGACGGCCTTGGCCTCCTGCGCCGTCGGCGAGACCCAGTAGCGCGGCACCACGTCGGCCTCGCCGCGGAAGTGCGCCCGCAGGGCGTCGTATACGCCCTGCCCGATCGGGCTGCGGAGCTGGTGGCGGACCAGCACGCGGGCGGTCGCGTCGCCCATCGTGTTCTCATACGTCTCCCGGATGCCGAAGCTGCTGCCGAACGAGGCGAACGTCAGAATGGTGAACGTCAGCAGCACGACGGTCGCCGCCGTCAGCAGGGTCCGCAGCGGGCGGCGACGCATCGTCGAGATGCCCATGTTCACCGCCGCCATCATCGTGCTCAGGCGCGACACGTCCGCGCTGTGGACGGTCGTCGCCAGGCCCTGCATCTTCTTGATCTCCGTCTGGAGCTTCCGAACCATGATGAAGATGACCAGGCAGCTCAGCAGGATGATCGTGAACGCCAGGAAGATGATGATCGGCGTGGAGGCGATGCGGAACGCCGGGTTCACGAAGTACAGCACTCCGAACGTCACGATGAAGAACCCCGCGAACCAGCCGATCTGGCGGTAGATGTGCGGCGTGCCGATCAGCAGGCGCTCGAGGGCGTAGGCGAAGGGCATGGCGAGCAGCAGCAGCAGCACCACGGCCGTCACGAGGTCCTTGATGACGCCCACCAGCGGCTCGTACACGTCGCGCGAGTTCGCCGCGGAGGCCAGCAGGTCGCCGACGCGCCTTTCCGTGAGGTGCTCGGGCGCCACGTCGGGATGGCGCATGATGTGGATCGCCTGTCCCTTCGCCAGCCGCTCGAGCGCCGTGCCGCCGTGCCCGCGCTTGACGGTGACGGTGTTCGCCTTGGCGTCGACGTCGCGGACGAGCATGAGTTCGAAGGCGCCCTCGGCGCGGAGCACGTCGCCGGGCTCGAAGCGGTCCACGTGGCCAACGGCGAAGGTCGCGTCGCGCCGCGGGTCGGCCCAGGTCGCCTGCTCGATGGTGTCGCTCCGCACGGCGTCCTCGAGCAGGTCGCTCGCCTCCCCGCTCTGCTGCTGGAGCGACTCCTGGCTGATCCGGTTGTCCCGCAGCAGCTTCAGACGGTACCGGTTCAGGCTGAGCATGCCCTCGGCCGTCATCAACGGCATCACCGGATGCTCGAACTCATCGGTCAGCGACACGCCCCGTCCCTGGTACCCCTCCGGCGTGTCGTCGTTGTTCAGAATCGCCATCCCCGCCTTGTTGAAGACCTTCAGCCCCTTCGCGTCGTACGGCACAAAGGCCGTCACGACGTTCTCGAACTCGCACACCAGCACCCGGTCCGCCAGGAACTCCGCCGCCGCCAACGCACGCATCACCAGCGTGGAGATCTTCCCGCGATCGTACCCGTAGGAGACGGTGGTCTTGCTCCGGGTAAGGAACTGGATGGCCGCCGTGCTGGACAGCTTGTCCACGAGCAGCGTGTTGCTGTTGGTGATGGCGGCGACGATGCCGCGGCTGTCGGGGTGGACGGGCTGCCCGTCCTCGTCGCGGACCTTGTCGAACGACGCGGCGACGAGCAGGAACTTCTTGTTCGCGTATCGCGTGATGGAGTGCGGCGGCAGGACGATGTTGCCGTTGGCGTTCGTGGCCACGAGGATCGGGTACTGGAAGCCGGGGGGAAACTTAGCCAGGTCGCCGGCGTTCCAGGGGCCGCCGATGTTGGGCGTCATGGAGACGATCGCCTCGGGCACGGGCAGGTCCGCCATGGCGCTGCCGCCCCCGGCGCGCTTCACGGAGGCGCCCGTGGCCCGCCCGTTCGACCACTCCGGCTCGGCGCCTCGCGCGGTGACGGGGACCTTGCACGGCTGAAGGGCGATGGTCGCCGAGTGCGTCACGCCCCTGAGCATCGGCGCGACCTGGCGGAGCTGCGCCAGCACGGCCTTGTCGTCCAGCGCCGCCAGCGCGTCCATCGGCTGGCCCTGACGCGGCAGCGGGTCCATCACCGTCATCACCGACAGGTTGAAGACGCCGAACAGCCGCGCGATGCCCCCGCTGTCGGCCAGCAGCGCCGGGGCGAACAGCCGGTTGTCCAGCGTCATGAGGATGGCGCGCGGCTCGAAGTCAGGCACGGCGGCACCGAGGTCCTTGTACGCCGTCCTGATCGACTCGAAGATCGCGCCGTACGAGCCCACCGAGTCCTCGTCCCCGACCGGCACGGTGTCGTCGCCGTGGATGAACGTCCACCGCCGGCGGGCATCGCCGAGGTTCACGCTCAGGTGGAGCACGAGGCGGTTGGCGCCGGGGCCGAGCGCGTCACGCAGACGCCGCGCCTGCGTGAGCTGTCGCTTGGCCTCCAGCAGCTCCAGGCGGCGCTGGCGCCCCATGCGGTCCGCCTCGGCCATCAGGTCGCCGAACCGCACCGGCGTTTCCTTCTCCAGCGCCTCGCGCCGCTCCGCGTCGGGAATCTTCCGGAACAGCTCCGCCACCACCGAGGGGTTGTAGACGTTCCGCTCCTCGTGGAGCACGCGCTGCGCCGTGTTCCACGCCAGGTCCTCCACCTCTAGGCGGAAGAGCCGCTCGCCGAGGGCGATCCGGTCGGTGAGGGCTTCGGGGACGGGCTGCCCGGCCTTGACGAGCTCCTCGCGCAGGGCCCGCAGGTCGGGGAGCTTCCTGGCGTAGTCCGGATGCCGGCTGTCCATCTCCCGGCGTTTGATCCGCAGCAGGCGCAGCCGGTCGAGCACCTCGCTGCCCAGCCATCGCGCGTGCAGGCGGAGCACGTGCTGCACCGTCTCCTTGTGACGCGGCATGTCCTGCACCGGCGGGCTGAACAGCCCCATCGCCGCCAGCGCCTCGTCGCTGAGATCCGCCGGAATCGGCTGGCCCGCGCTCTCCAGCGCCTCGCGGCGCTTCATCAGCTCCTGCTGCTGCGGAATCTGCTGTCGCACCGTCGTCACGATGTCGGCTACCGCCTGCCGGAACGCCAGCTCCTCGTCGTACATCGCCTCCTGCTCGTCGAGCGTGGGGACGTCCTTGACCTGGTCGCGGAAGACGGCCCCGTAGAAGGCCCGGGCGCCCAGGTGGTTCTGGCACTGCCCGTCGAGGAAGCAGAGGATCACGTCGCGG
>CAZMDT010000299.1:0-4316 GCA_964564965.1 uncultured Planctomycetaceae bacterium
AGCGTCTTGCCGCAGCCGGTCGGGCCGATCAGCAGGATGTTCGACTTATCCAGCTCGACGTCGGTGCCCTCGCGGGCGTCCGCGTGGGCGAGGCGCTTGTAGTGGTTGTGCACCGCCACCGAGACCACCTTCTTGGCGTGGTCCTGGCCGATGACGTACTGGTCGAGGAACTCCTTGACCTCGCGCGGCGAGGGAATGGTGGCGAACATCGGCGAGGCCTGCGCCGCACGCCGCTGCTCCTGGCGGATGATGTTGTGGCACAGGTCCACGCAGTTGGCGCAGATGTAGACGCCGTTGGGGCCTTCCACGATCGTGCCGGCGTCATCGCTGCTGCGGTGGCAGAAGCTGCACACCGTGACGCGGCGCTTGGGGCCGTCCGGCCCGTCCGTCGCCCGGCGGCCCGGGCCCTTGCCCCCGCCGCCGCCTGTGGTCTTCGCGGTCATGCCTGCTCCTCATCGGAGGGCGGCTCGTCGCCCGCCTCGTCCGACGCCTGTTTTTCATCGTCACTTGGCGGCGCCGCCCTTAACGCCGAATCGCCGCCCTGGCCCGCCTCCGACAGGTGCAACACCGCCGCCCGCAGCCGCCAGAACTCCTCGCGGCTGATCTGCCCGGCGGCGTACATCCGCTCCAGGCCCTCGATGGTGAAGCCAGGCTCCAGGGCCTGGCCGCCACCCCCACGCTCCGCGGGGTAGAACTTTCGCCGGAGCCACAGCAGCCCGACGCCCAGCGCCAGGATCGTCACCAGCAGGATCCCGCCGTACATCAGCAGCCTGATGGCCGTGTCGGCAGCGGATGCAGGACAGGCGAACGCGCCGTTCATGACTTCCGTATTCTAGCAGCGCGGCGGCGGCGGCGTCCATGCGCTGGCCGGCCGAGGCCCGCCCGCAAACGCGCGGCGGCCCACTTGGCGTCGGGCGCCGGGGCCGGTAGGCTCTGGGGGCGGCAGCGGCCCGCCCGCGCGGGCCAAGGCAGAGGAACCGAGTGAACGCCCCTACCGAGGAACCGGCGTTTCTGTGCGACGCGATGCTGGGCGGCCTGGCGCGCTGGCTGCGTGCGGCGGGCTACGACGCCACGTTCGAGTACGGCATCGACGACGGCGAGCTGATCCGTCGGGCGCGGCAGGACGGGCGGATGATCCTCAGCTCCGACGGGCCGCTGTTCGACCGCAACGTCATCCGGGGCGGCGAGGTGGCGGCGCTCTACGTCCCGCGGCAGCTCAGCAAGCTGGCGGCGCTGCGGTTCGTGGTGCGCGAGCTGGGCCTGCGGCGCCGCCCGCCGCGCTGCATGGCCTGCGGGGGCGGGCTGGTGGAGGTGCCCAAGCACGCCGCCACGGCGGAGGCCCCCCCGCTGGCGTACCGCCACTGCGACCGCTTCTGGCGCTGCGGGCGCTGCGGGCGGCTCCTGTGGCGAGGCACGCACTGGCACAAGATCACCCGGCGCCTGGAGGAGGTGATGGAGGAGGGCCAATGAAGAGGCCGGGCGCTATCATTGGGTGAGGTGGAGCGATGGTCACACTGTACGCGGAAGAGAACTGCGACCGGTGCCGCGGCGTCGCCGAATCGCTCGAGGAGGTCGCCGTCGCCCGCGAGGTCGTCACGCTCGGGGGTCCGCCGCACGAGCACGAAGGCCCCGAACCGCACACGCTCGTCGATTCCGGCGAGGGGGTCCGCGGGCACAAGGCGATGCTCCGGCACATCGAAGCCCTTCGCGACCTGGCGGAGCGCTGGCGCCGCTACCAGAGCGACGTCTGCCACGACTACGGCGACGAGGACGGCTTCTGCGAGGCCGGCTGACGGGCTGAAGCGCCCGCGCGCACGGCGGCGAGGAACTTCTCCAGGTCGTCGTAGCTGTTCCGCCAGGTGGTGTACATCACCCCCACGACGTTCGCCGCGCCCTCGACCTTCGCCGCGTCGGCGAGCCAGTCGCGAATCCGCTCGGGCGGCGCGTCGTAGTACCCCGCGAGAATCTGCCTGTGCCCCCGCTCGGCGAAGTGCGCCAGCGACTCGACGCGCCCCGTCGCGTGCCCGTGCCAGTTCACGACGACCACGTCCTTCGGGAGGCCCTCCCACGACCCGTACCACGGGCCGTCGCCCTTCACCAGGTAGTACCGCCCCGTCTTGCCCGCGTTGTGGTGCGGGTCGAACATGTCGCTCCACACGTAGATGGGGCTGCCCGCGTCGGCCTCGCGGAGGATCGTGGCGCACTTCCGCACGTTCTCCGCGAGCGCGGCGGCGGGCGTGAGCTTCCGCCGCTCGAACGCCGGCTCCCAGCCCTGCACGCGAATCTCGTCGTGCTGCATGAACCAGCCGTCCGGCGCGAGGTGCCGGCGCACCTGGCCCGCCTGCCACGTCAGGATGTCGTACACCTTCGGTTCCGTCATGTCGCACATCACCTGCCCCCAGTGGATGAGGGCCGTGTGGTAATGGCTCAACAGGACGGTCTGCCCGTCCCTCAGGCGGCTGCCGGCGGGAACGGTCATCACGGGCAGCTCGTGCCAGACGTTGAAGTCGCCCTTCCATCGAACGTTGCCGAGCTTCGGGTCGGCGGCGTTGGCGAAGTCGCGCCCCTCGGCGTACTCGACCTTGCCGTCGGCGCTGGTCATCGTCAACGGCGCGCCCGCCCGGCGGACCGTGTTCACCAGCCCGCCCGGGCCCAGGCGAACGTCGTCCCACCAGATGCGCCCGCTCGTGCCGCCCCACACGCCGAGGTAGATCCGCACCTCGCCAGATTCAAGGCTGTTGAAGGCGACGTCGATCCGCTTCCAGCCCTGGGTCCTGGCAATCCGCGGCTCGACGTGGTTCAGCGACGCCCCACCCTCCGCGAGCACGGCGACGCGCACCTGGTCGGCCGCGGCAAAGTCCTGCGTCCGCACCGCCGCCGAGAGGTGGTAGTAGTGGAACGGCGTTACCTTGACGACCTGCATGACGCGGCCGTGCCCGTGCTGCGGGGAATACCGGTCGATATTCTCCATCCGCAGCGACGACGTGCCGGCATGCGCCACCTGCGTGTCGCGGAAGGTGATCTTGCCGGGCTCGTCGGCGAAGCGCCAGCCCGCGGGCAGGCCCTTGCGCCACTCTTCGAAGCTGCCGTTGGCGACCTCGGCCCCGTCGTCGGCGGGCACGATGTTGCGCCCGCGGACGACGAACGGCGCGTTTTTCACGGGCAGCCCCGCCGCCAGGTTCGGGTCGCGCGACAGCAGCGACCCCGAGTAGCCGATGGGCATCACGCAGGCGATGCAGGCCAGCTTGTGCTTCCGGCAGGCGGCGCGGACCTTCGCCACGTTGGCGAGATAGTGCTCCGGCAGGTGGTCCCAGCGCATGAACTTGCTGTCGGCGAGGACGAGGCCGTTGTAGCCGGCCTTTGCCGCGCGCTCGATGAGGGCGAGGGTCGAATCGACGTTCCTGTCGACCAGCAGGTTCGTGGAGCAGTAGACCCAGAGATGCTCCAGCCGCGGCGCCCCCTCCCCCGCCGCCGGAGGCGCAGCGCAGGCAATCAGAAGCACCCGTGCCGCCAGGCGGCGCCAGCGGGTCATCCTTACGACCCCTTGCCCGAGAAGCGGGCGAGGTGGGCCCAGTAGGCCATCAGGCCGGTGAAGCACCACAGGGCGGCCGCCAGGAACAGGTCGACCGCCGTGAAGACCCGCAGCCCTTTGTGCCTCGGGATCAGCACGGCGAGCATGAACAGCACACCCCCGATCCCCGCAAGCAGATAGCCGAGGGTGGTAATCTCCGGGCTTGCGGACAGCCTGAGCATGCCGATTCGCAGCCCCACGACGATCGCCACGACGCCGGCCGAGGCGCCGTAGATCGCCACCGGCAGCAGGTGCCAGCCCAGCCCGGTCGCCAGCGCCGCCGCCAGGAACAGCGCCCCCAGCAGCACGGACATCTCGCCGTAGGCGACGTTGGCCCAGCGGAGGTCGGCCTGCTCCAGCTTCGGCAGGGGCCAGGTGAGCGTCATGTGCAGGCCGGTCACGAACGCCACCAGCCCGACGATGGCGAACGCCGGCGCCCAGGGCGTGCGGTTTGGCGCGGGCAGCCCCAGCAGCACGAACAGCCCCAGCAGCAGCAGTCCGCTGGCCATGTTGACGAGCATCAGCGTGATGTGATCGATGAACATGTCGGTTCCTTTCCGCACGCGAGCGGCCGCCGTTCGCCCAATTATACGCCCGGGACGTGAGGCACACCACGGGGCAGCGCCGGGCGGCGTCGCCGGCGCGCTACGGGTAGTTGCCTTCCCGACGCCACACGTCGAGCATCAGGTCGTATCGCGCCAGGGGCATGCCGGTGTAGATGCAGTTGCTCGTGCCGAACACGTAC
>CAZMDT010000300.1:0-4298 GCA_964564965.1 uncultured Planctomycetaceae bacterium
AGGATGAGCTGTCGGTGGTGACGACGGAATTCCCGCAGGCAGCGGCGGCAGCGGCCGAAGGCGAAGCCGAGGGGATGTTCACAACGGGCTTCCTGCTCGACATCGCCAAGCGGAGCTCGCTGGGGATTCTGGTCATCGGGGCGTTGATCGCGCTGAGGATATTCCAGCGCGGCGGGAAGAAGCGGGGTGCGGAAGCCGGAGGTGAGGGGGCCTCGCAGACCGCCGCGTTGACGGCGCCGCAGAGCATGAACCTTCTGCCGTCGGGTGAGTCGGCGGCGGCGCAGGAGCTGCTCCGTGCCCGGCTGACGCGGGCGCTGCAGGACAACCCGGACGAGGTGCGGCGTCTGTTCTCGGGGTGGGTCAGCAACGAAGGAGGGCGCAGGTAGATGGCATTGACCGGCACGCGCAAGGCGGCGCTGCTGCTGATGAGCCTGGACGCGGGCACGGCGGCGAATCTGCTGAAGACCGTCGGACCCGATAAGGCCCGCGAGATTGCCGCGGAGCTGGCGTACATCAACGCCGCCGGGCTGGGCGCCGGCACGGAGTTGACCGAGTCGATCGTTGAGTTCACCCGCGTGCTGGAGCAGGCCGACGGCGGCGGGCCCGGCGGCGGGGGGTTCGTGCAGCAGGTTCTCCGAAACGCCCTGGGGACGGACAAGACGCGGGAGATCATGGCGGAAATGGACGGCCTGGTGGGTGCCCGGGACCCGTTTCTGGCGGTTCGGGCGGCCGAGGTGGAGGACATCGCCGAGGCGCTCAAGGGCGAGTCGCCGCAGGTGGTGGCGATGGTGCTGGCCGAGCTGCCGCAGAAGAAGAGCGGGCAGCTTCTGGGGCTGCTGGACGCGGAGCTTCAGGGCCAGGCGATCCGGGGGATGACCATCGGCACCGAGCCGACGGCGGAGACGAAGCTTCGGGTGGCGTCGGTGGTTCAGACCCGCCTGGAGAAGCAGCGCGAGGTCGTGCAGCGCAGCGGCGGGCGCCGCCCCAAGGAAGACGACAAGCTCCGGCGAGTGGCGCTGCTTCTGCGCAGCCTCAACGCGGAGCTTCGCAGCGGGATGGTCAAGGCGATCATGGCCCAGGACCCCAGTGCCGCCCGGAACGTCAAGCGGCTCATGGTGATCTGGGAGGACCTGCCGGTCGTGGCGGATCGGTCCATGCAGGAGGCGCTTCGCGAGCTCGACGCCAACCAGTTGGCGCTCGCGCTTGTCGGCGCTGAGGAGGTCGTCATCAACAAGGTGCGCTCCAACATGTCCGAGCGTGCCGCTGCGATGCTCGACGAGGAAAGCTCGCTGCTGTCCTCGCCCTCTGAGGACGACATCGACGCCGCCCGCGAAGCGATGTTGGAGGTGCTGCGCGGCCTGTCGGAAAGCGGAACGCTGAACTTCGAGGAGCAGTGATCGCGATGGCGGATCAGGTGTCAGTGCAGCTTGACGGGCGGTTGGCGGGAGTGACCGTCCGGGCCCACCCCGTGGCCGCGCCGCCCGTGGCGGGCAGCGCCGTCTCATCGGGCGGGCCGCAGGCTGCCGCCGCACAGCTCGAGGCCCAGCGCGAGGAGCTCAAGGCCGCCGTCGCGGCTGTTCGCGCCGCCGCCGCCAAGTTCGAGGAGCTTCAGGACGAAATGGTGACACGCATGGAGTCGCACCTGGTCGACCTGGCCATCGAGATCGCGCGCAAGGTCCTGATGCAGGAGATCCGGGCCGAACGCTACGAGATCGACCCCATCGTCCGCGAGGCGCTGGGGCAGCTCCCCCCGCGGCAGGAAGTCGCCGTCCACCTGAACCCCGAGGACCTGAAACAGTGCCGCTTGGCTGCGCAGGACGACGGCCCCTCGCGCCCGGGGAGCCTCCGGTTCCTCGCCGATCCGAGCGTCCACCGTGCCGAGTGCGTACTGGACACCTCGGAGGGCGTCGTCGAATCGGCCGTCGACCTCCACCTCGCCGACATTGCCGAGACCTTGAAGCAGCCGGAGTAACGCATGCCCGTGGACCTGGACAAGTATTGCCAAAAGCTCCAGCGCGTCAGGCTCCTTCCGTGCCGCGGACGCGTCGTCCGCGTGGCGGGGCTCACCATCGAGTCCAAGGGCCCCCCCGTGGGCGTGGGGCGGCTTTGCGAGATCCGGCTCCAGGACGGACGGCGCGTGCCCGCCGAGGTCGTGGGCTTCCAGGATGAGCACCGCGTGCTGTTGCCCCTGGAGTCCGTGGACGGCATCGCCCCCAACGATCCGGTGTACGTGCGGTCCGCGCCGCGGCACCTGACGGTCGGCGACGGGATGCTCGGCCGGGTGATCGACGCCCTCGGCCGCCCGATCGACGGGAAAGGCGCCATCGACGGAACCGAACGCCGCGCCCTCGACCACGCCTCCCCGCCGCCGCTGAGCCGGCGGAACATCACGGAACCGCTGATCTTCGGCCTCCGGGTGTTCGACGGGTTGGTGACCTGCGGCAAGGGGCAGCGCATGGGGATCTTCTCGGGCAGCGGGGTCGGCAAGAGCACGCTGCTGGGCGAGATTGCGCGCTGCGGGGAGGCCGACGTCAACGTGCTGGCGCTGGTCGGGGAGCGGGGGCGGGAGGTGCGGCAGTTCCTCGAGCAGTCGCTCGGGGCGGAGGGGCTCGCGCGGAGCGTGGTGGTGGTCGCCACGTCGGACGCCTCGCCGATCCAGCGGGTGAAGGCGGCCTTCACCGCCACGACCATCGCCGAGTACTACCGTGACCAGGGCAGGGACGTGCTGTTCATGATGGACTCGCTGACGCGGTTCGCCATGGCGCAGCGGGAGATCGGGCTGGCGGCGGGGGAGCCGCCGACGACCAAGGGCTACTGCCCCAGCGTCTTCAGCCTGCTGCCGAAGCTGACGGAGCGCCTCGGCTGCGCCGAACGCGGCAGCATCACCGGCGTTCTGACAATCCTCGTTGAGGCCGACGACATGAGCGACCCCGTCGCCGACAGCGTCCGGTCGCTCCTTGATGGGCACGTCGTGCTTTCCCGCAAGCTCGCCGAGCAGGGGCACTACCCCGCCGTCGACATCCTCCAGAGCGTCAGCCGGCTGATGGATGCCGTCGTGGGCCCCGAGCACCTGCTGGCGGCGCAGCGGTTCAAAGCCATCTACGCCACCTACCAGAGCGCCGAGGACCTCATCAACATCGGCGCCTTGGCGCCGGGCAGCAACCGGCGGATCGACCGGGCGATCTCGCTGATCGACCGGGCCAACGAGTTCCTCGTCCAGCCGATCGGCACGCGGACGCCCTACGCGGAGATGGTGTCCTGGCTGAAGGAGGTCACGGCGTCGTGGGAGTTCCTGCTGCCGGCGGACGAGCAGACGAGGCAGCCGGCGGCCGCGAAGGCCCTGCCGGCGGCTAAGGGGAGAACGTGAAGCGCTTCAGGTGGCCATTGCAGCGGCTGCTGGACGTGACGGTGCAGCGCGAGCTGGCGCTGCGGGCGGCGCTGCTGGCCCTGTCGCGAGACATGGCCCGCGTTCGCCAGGAGATCATCCAGCGGCGCGCGGCGCTGCGCGACCTGCTGCAGGACCTGGCCCGGGACGACCTGGCGGCGCGCCTGCCGAGGCAGGAGGTGTTCCTCCGCTGCGCCGACGTCGAGGAGCGCGCCATCGCCCGCCTGAACGACAAGCTGCACGACCTCCGCCGCCAACGCGACAAGAAAGCCACCGAGTTCATCAAGGTCAAGACTTCGCGGGAGACGCTCGAGCGCCTGCGGGAGGAAGCCCGCCGCCGGTTCCTCCGCGGACAGGCCAGGCTCGAACAGAAGGCGCTCGACGAAAGCGCCAACGTGTCCTTCGCACGCAAGGTGCTTCACGCCGCGAGGGCGCGCGCGGATTAGGAGCAGCCCATGATTGGCAAGAAACTGATGATCGTCATCCTCGCGGGCCTTGGGGTGGTGGCCTTCGCGGCCACGTTCTTCGTCTCCGGCATGCTCGGCGTCGGGCGCCAAGAGGCGCCCTCGGCACCGCCTGCGCCGTCGGCCGAGCCGCAGCGGGTTCCCATCGCGGCGGCCCCCGCGCCGGGGCTTCAGGAGACGGAGCTGTCCGGGCTCATCGCGGAGGTCCGAGAGCAGCGCGACGCTTACCATCGGAAGCTCCAGGGGCTCGACGCGAAGGAGAAGCGGATCGAGATCGCCCGGAAGGAGATGGAGACGCTTCGGAAGCAGATCGACGACCTGCGGATCGAGGTGGCGGGGGCAATGGGTCCGCTGAACGAGAAGCTCATCGCCATCCGACGCGAGATCAAGCTCAGCCAGGTGCTCGTGTCGCAGTCGGAGGGGGCGAAGCTGAAGCGTCTGGCCGCCAT
>CAZMDT010000301.1:0-4298 GCA_964564965.1 uncultured Planctomycetaceae bacterium
GAGAAGAACTTCATGAAGATCGTTTCATTGGCGTCGGAGGTCGTGTAGCGGCATGGCCAGGCACGTGAAGAAGGGCGACATGGTCGTTGTCATCGCCGGCAACGACAAGGGCAAGACGGGCGAGGTGCTGCGCCTCGACGCGACGGCCAGGAAGGTCGTCGTCCAGGGCATCAACCGCGTGTACCGCCACCTGCGCCCCTCGCGACAGCACCCCCAGGGCGGGCGGATTCAGAAGGAGATGCCCATCGACATCTCCAACGTCCTGCCGGTGGACCCGAAGACCAACCTGCCGACCCGCGTGGGCTTCCGTACCGCCAAGGACGGGTCCAAGGAGCGGTTCGCCAAGCGGTCCGGCACGTCGCTTGGGACCGTCAAGAAGGCAAGGTAATCAGCAGCAATGGCTCCGCGACTCCAGGAACGCTACCGAAGCGAGATCGCCCCGGCGCTGGCCGAGCGGTTCGGGCACCCCAACGCCCTGAGCGTCCCCCGGCTTCAGAAGATCGTGGTGTCCATGGGCATCGGCGACGCCCACGAGGACCAGGCCAAGCTCGAGACCGCCCAGAAGCAGTTGGAGGTGATCGTCGGGCAGAAGCCCATCGTCACGCGCGCCAAGCGATCGATCAGCAACTTCAAGCTCCGCGAGGGCTACCAGGTCGGGCTGAAGGTCACCCTCCGCGGGGCGCGAATGTACGAGTTCCTCGACCGGCTTGTCTCGCTGGCCATCCCGCGGGTGAAGGACTTCCGCGGTCTGAGCCCCTCCGGCTTCGACGGGCGCGGCAACTACAACATGGGTCTCGTCGAGCAGTCGGTTTTCCCCGAGATCGACCCGACCAAGATCACCTTCACGCAGGGCATGAACATCGCCATGCAGACCAGCGCCCGCACCGACGAGGAGGCGCGCGAGCTGCTCAGCCAATTGGGCGTGCCCTTTCGAAGAGACTGACGAAGGACGGCGCAGGATATGACAACGAAGGCGCAGGTTGCGAAGGCCAGGCGGCGGCCGAAGTTCAGCACTCGGCAAGTTCGCCGCTGCCAGCTCTGCGGACGCGTTCGTAGCGTCTACCGGAAGTTCCACATCTGTCGCATCTGCCTGCGGAATCTGGCCAACGAGGGCAAGATTCCCGGCATGAAGAAGGCCAGCTGGTGAGGAGGCGCGTGGCATGAGCCTGTCCGATCCGATTGCTGATATGCTGAACCGCGTCCGCAACGCGCTGCGCAACCGGCACGCGACGGTGAACATCCGCGCCTCGGGCGTCTGCGAGGGCATCTGCCGCGTGCTCAAGGCCGAAGGCTACATCGAGGATTACCAGCGCATCGACGACGGCGTGCAGGGCCTGCTGCGGGTGTACCTGAAGTACGGCCCGACGGGCGAGGACCTGATTACGGAGCTTCGGCGCGTCAGCCGTCCCGGCCGGCGGGTGTACGCGGGGGTGGACGAGTTGCCCCGCCCGCTCAACGGTCTGGGCATTGCGATCGTCTCAACGTCCAGGGGCGTCCTGAGCGACCGGCGCTGCCGAGAGGAAAAGGTCGGCGGCGAGGTTCTCTGCTCCGTCTTTTGATGGGATACCCACGGCTATGTCGCGAGTAGGCATGAAACCGATTCCGATTCTCGACGGCGTGAAGGTCGCCGTCAGCGGCCGGACCGTCTCCGTCGAAGGGCCCGTCGGGCGCCTGGCCTGGACCCACCGCCCCGAAGTCGCCGCCGAGATTGACGCCGCCGCCAACGCCGTCGTCGTCACCCGGCGCGACGACAGCCGCCTCTGCCGGTCGCTCCACGGCCTGACCCGCAGCCTCATCGCCAACATGATCGAAGGCTGCGCGCGGGGCTTCCGGAAGGACCTGGAGGTCTACGGGGTGGGCTACGGCGTGCAGCTCCAGGGCGCCCGGTTCCTGGTGAACTGCGGGCGGAGCCACCCGGTGGCGTTCGAGCTGCCGGAGGGCGTGAAGGTGGACGTGCAGACGCCGCAGGCGCGGGGCGAGACGGAGCCGGCCCGGTTTTCCGTCAGCGGCGCGGACAAGCAGGCTGTGGGCGAGTTCGCCGCCCGCGTCCGCCGGGCGCGACCCCCCGAGCCCTACAAGGGCAAGGGCGTCCGGTATACCGGCGAGCCGGTCCGGCGCAAGGTGGGCAAGGCCTTCGCCGGCGGGACGGCGTAGTGCGACGCCCGGCTGCACGCCGCGCGAGGATGGGACGACCATGAAGTCAGCGAAGAAGAAGATGCTGCGACGGCTGAGGCGAAAGCGCCACATCAGGAAGCGCATCGTCGGAACGCCCGAGAGACCCAGGCTGACCGTCTTCCGCAGCCATAAGAACATCTACGCCCAGATCATCGACGACATCCAGGGACGGACGCTCGTGGCGGCGTCCACGGCGGAGCATCCGGTGGCCGAGCAGGTGCCGCAGGGGGGGAACCGCGCGGCGGCACAGGTGGTGGGGCAGGCCCTGGCGGCGAAGGCCGTGGAGGCGGGCATCCAGACCGTCGTGTTCGACCGCAACGGGTATCCGTATCACGGGCGGGTGAAGGAACTCGCCGAGGCGGCACGGAAGGGCGGGCTGAAGTTCTAGCCCGCGCCGGCCGGCCCGGCAGGAGTAGCGCATCGTGGCGATTGACAGAACAAGAGCGGACATGGGCAGGCGGGGCGACGGCGTCCTGGAGGACAACGTCGTGCAGGTGTACCGTTGCGCGAAGGTGATGAAGGGCGGGCGGCGGTTCAGCTTTGCGGCGCTGGTGGTGGTCGGCGACCGCAACGGGCACGTCGGGCTCGGGTACGGCAAGGCCAACGAGGTGCCCCTCGCCGTCGAGAAGGGCATCGCCGAAGCCAAGAAGAACCTCATCGATGTCTCCCGCGACGGGCAGACCATTCCCCACGTGGTCACCGGCCAGTGCGGCGCCTCGAAGGTGCGCATGCTGCCCGCCTCCGACGGTACCGGTGTCATCGCCGGCAAGAAGCTCCGCCCGCTGTTCGAGCTGGCGGGCATCCACAACGTCCTGACCAAGGCCTACGGATCGACCTCGCCGAAGAACCTGCTGAAGGCCGGCCTCGACGCCCTCAAGAGGCTCCGCAGCGCCGAGGCCATCAGCGCCCTGAGAGGAGTGGAGGTGCCATGAGGCTCAACGAGATCCTCTCGACGGCGGGGGCGCACAAGCGCCGCAAGCGTATCGGGCGGGGCATCGGCTCCGGGCACGGCAAGACCTCCGGGCGCGGGCATAAAGGGTATGGCTCGCGGGCGGGCGCGACCCGCCAGCTCGGCTTCGAGGGGGGGCAGACGCCCGTCCTGGCCCGCATGCCGAAGCGCGGCTTCAGCAACGTGCAGTTTCGCAAGGTCTACCAGATCGTGAACGTGGCGGCGCTGGAGCGGTTCGAGGTCGGCAGCACGGTGGACGCGGCGGCCCTGGCGGCGGAGAGGCTGATCGACGACGCCGGCAAGCCGGTCTGCGTTCTGGGCAGCGGCGAGCTGACGAAGAAGCTGACGGTGGTGGCGGACAGGTTCTCGGCCGCGGCGGCGGAGAAGATCGCCAAGGCGGGCGGAACCGCCCAACAGGCAGAGGCGTAACTCGAGGCGGCACGGATGGCATTCCGGATCTTCAGATTGGTGATGGGCGTGGTGCTGGGCGGGGTGTCCGTCTGGCTGATCGCCGGCGGGGGCGTCCAGATCGGCGCGGCGGCGGAGGCCGGCCTCACCGCCGGCGGGCTCGTCCTGCCCGTCCTGCGGATCGTCGTGGGGCTGGTGATCCTCGGCATCTACTACTACGCGCTCTGGGCCGAGTCCGCCATCCGTAAGGTCTTCGAGAACATCTTCGCCATCCCCGAGCTGCTCCAGAAGCTGCTGTTCACGCTGGCGCTGCTGTGCATCTACCGCGTCGGCTTCCACGTGCCGCTGCCGGGGCTGGACCAGTCCCGGATGGCCGATTGGGCGAAGGGCGCGGAGGGCGCCTTCGGCGAGGCGCTGGCATACTTCGGCATGTTCACCGGCGGCAGCCTGCGACAGGCCACCCTGTTCGGGCTGGGCATCATGCCGTACATCTCCGCCTCGATCATCTTCCAGCTTCTGGTGTCGGTCGTGCCGGCGCTCGAGCGGCTCCAGAAGGAAGGCCCCGCCGGGTACAAGAAGATCCAGGAATACACCCGCTACGCCACGGTCCTGCTGTGCCTGATCCAGGCGACGTTCTGGATGCGTTACATGGCCGGCGGAGGGCTGATCTACACCATCTACAGCGGCTCGACGATGGTCTTCATGGTCGGCGTGCTCGGGCTGACCGCCGGGACCATGTTCCTGATGTGTCTCGGCGAGCAGATCG
>CAZMDT010000302.1:0-4285 GCA_964564965.1 uncultured Planctomycetaceae bacterium
CTGAGACGCGCGCGCGGGTGTTCGAGCCCTTTTTCACGACCAAGAAGCCGGGCGAGGGCACCGGGCTGGGGCTGGCAACGGTCTATGGCTTCATCCGGCAGAGCGGCGGCCACGTCACTGTCTACTCCGAGCCCGGCTGCGGCTCGACGTTCGCCGTCCGCCTGCCGGCGGCGTAGGCGATGCGGCGCCGTCCGGAGCGAATTCGGCTTCACAAGCCGCCGCGCACTGCGCTATACTGCGTGTCGTTGAGACCCCTGGGGCCGTAGCTCAGCTGGGAGAGCGGTTGGTTCGCAATCAACAGGTCAGGGGTTCGAATCCCCTCGGCTCCACTCGTTGCGTCCCGATGGCTCCTCGGGGGCCATCGGGACTTGCTCGTTGCAGGCCGTCGCCCGGGCGCGCTTCCGCCAAACGGCGTTTCTGAGGCGCCTCTCGGCGCTGGCCTCCGCCGGAGCCCCCCGCGCTTCGTGCCGCGCCCTCTTCCATTTCCTCCCGCGGCAGGCCACAATAAGCGGCGAGAGGAGGCCGGCCGATGAAGCTCGAAGGCAAGCGGATCGCCATCCTGCTGGAGGAGCAGTACCAGGAGCTGGAGGTGTGGTATCCGTACTACCGGTTCATCGAGGAAGGCGCCCACGTGACGCTGGTGGCGCCGGAGGCCGGCAAGACATACCCCTCGAAGCTGGGCTACCCGTGCGTGTCGGACGCGGCCCCCGGCGAGGTGCAGGCGAGGGACTTCCAGGCGGTGCTCGTGCCGGGCGGCTGGGCGCCTGACTACATGCGCCGGCACGAGTCGATGGTCCGGTTCATCCAGCGGTGCGCCGAGGCGGGGATCGTGCTGGCGGCAATATGCCACGGGGGCTGGATGCTCTGCTGCACGGGCGTGCTCACCTTCAAGCGGGCCACCAGCTTCCACGCCATCAAGCAGGACATGATCAACGCCGGGGCCGACTGGGTGGACGAGGAGTGCGTGGTCGACGGCAACGTGATCACGGCCCGCAAGCCGGGCGACCTGCCGGCCTTCTGCAAGGCGATCATCGAGGCGCTGGCGGACTAGACCATCGCCCAGACACGGAGGGCACCGAAGGGGGCTCTTGAAAGCTGTCGGCGGTCAGGACAGCAGCGCCGTCCCGATCCGCAGCATCGTGGCCCCCTCCTCGACGGCGACGCGATAGTCCTGGCTCATTCCCATCGACAGGTGTCTGAAGGCCTCCCCGCCGATCTTCTCGTTCCGCATCTCCTCGAACAGCTCGCGAAGGCGGACGAACGCCGGGCGGGCCTGCTCCGCGTCCTCGACCAGCGGCGCCATCGTCATCAGCCCCAGCAGCCGGACGTGCTTCAGCGTGCAGATCATCTCCGCAAGGTGGCTCGCCGCCCCCACGGCGCAGCCGGACTTCTGCGGCTCCTCGGAGCAGTTCACCTGGAGCAGCATGCTGGTGCGGCGCGCGGCGCGTTCGGCCCGCGTGTTGATTTCCTCGGCGAGGCGGAGCGAATCGACGGAGTGGATCACGTCGACGACGGGCAGCACGGCCTTCACCTTGTTGCGCTGAAGGTGCCCCACCATGTGCCAACGGACGCCGCCCTCGGTCGGCCGGCGACGGCGGGTCAGGTGGGCCTCCACCTCCTCCGCACGGACGAGGAGCTGCTGGACGTGGCTTTCGCCGAGGTCGGTCAGACCGATGTCGATGAGGTGGCGGATCTCCTCCATGCCGGCGGCCTTCGTCACCGCAATGATGCCGACCCCCTTCGGCGACCGCCGCGCGCGGGCGCACGCCGCCGACACGTCCTCGAGGATGCGCTGGAAGTTGTCCTCGATCTTGCTCCGGGTGGCCGGCATGGGCGGAAGCATATCAGCAGCGGGCTGCGATCACAAGCCGCCCGCGCGAGCGGCGGACGGTCGCGGGGCGGCCTCAGCGCATGGCGGTGACGTAGTTCATGCAGAACTCGTCGCGTCCGGCGACGGCCTCCGCCGCCAGGATCGTCGCCATGATGTCCGGCACGCACGGATCGATGATCCCCGCGTCCATGCCGGCGTAGATCGCCTGGCCGAGCAGGGCGAAGTTGACGTACCGGCGCTTCGGCAGGCCGAAGCTGATGTTCGAGCAGCCCCCGCCGATGTGCACCTCCGGCCAGCGGCGGCGGATGGCGGCGATGGCCTCCAGGACGACGCGCCCGCTGCTCGTGTCCGTCGAGACCGGCAGGAAGCACGGGTCCACGATGATGTCCTCAACCGTCCGGCCGGCCGCGGTCAGCTTGCCGATCAGCCGCTCCGCGCGGTCCAGCCGGTCGTCCGTGCCGCTCGGCGTCCCGCCGTCATCCATCAGCAGCGCGATCACCTTGCAGTCGAACTCGCCCACCAGCGGCAGCATCGCCTCCAGCCGCTCCGCCTCCAGCGAGATGCTGTTGAGGATCGGGCGCTTCTTCGCCGCCGACAGCCCTGCCCTCGCCGCCGACGCGTCGGCCGTGTCCACCGCCACCGGAAGCGACGTGTGCTCCTGAACCAGGTCCATCAGCCAGGCGACGTTCTCGGCCTCGCGCCCGGCGCGGGGGTCGCCCCCGTTGACGTCCAGATAATGGGCGCCCGCCTGCTCCTGCTCCCTCGCCGTGCGGACGATGAGGTCGGCGTCGCGGGCCTCCAGGGCCGCCGCGATGCTCCTCCGCGTGGCGTTGATCTTCTCGCCGATGATGATCATCCGGTTCCCTCGGTCAGAACTCCCATTCGCGCGGGCGGTGCGTCTTCACCTGTCCCTTGATCCTCGGGTCTTCGGCCAGCGCCTTCAACTGCTCGATGGCCGCGGGGTCATCGGTGAGGATGACGACGTTGACCGTCGCCCCGGTGCCGGCGGCCGCGTCGATCGCCTGCTTCAGCTCGGCCGGCGGGACGCCCCCGCTGGAGAAGATGACGATGGTCCTGGGCGGCGGCATCCTGACGGCGGCCGCCTCGATGCCTTTCACCAGCGTGCGGTAGCTGCCCGCGACGGTCTCGTCGAAGTACGCCTGCACCTTGCCGATCCCCTCTGGCCCGCTGAGGTATCCCTCGGCCGGTGAGTCCACGCCCGCCGGCCGGCAGACCACCACCGCGAAGCTGTCGCCCGGGCGAAGCGTCTCCAGCGATTTGAGGACCTTCGCGACGGCGAAGTTGAAGGCCGTCGGCGAGCCGGAGGCGATGCAATACACCACGGGCGTCTTCACGACCATGCCGTCGACGGCCGGGCCGGTGACCTCCGGCTCCCGCGGCGCCGCCTTCCAGCCGTTTTGCCGCGTGGTTGACGGGCGCTTGGGGCCGATGTCGTTGCCGACGACGCGTCCGCCGCCGGTGTCTCGCTGCGGCGGGGCCGGGGCGTTCGGCTCCTTGGCGAACCAGTCCGGCCCGAACTCCACCAGCACGATGCCTCCCGCCGTCGCCATCGCGATCACCAGGCCCAGGACGATCAGGGCCACCACGCCCTGAATCTTGACGGGGTCGGCCGTGGGAATGTCGTCGGCGGCCGGGGCGCGCGTTTCGCCCGCGCGGACGGGGGCTTCCGGGCGCCCACCGGGGGCCCGCGGTCGTCCGCCGGGCGTGGTGGGCCGGCCGGCAGCGGCGGCGCGGCGCCCTCGGCCGGGCACCAGCGTCAGGTCGCCGCAGTACGGGCACCGGCACAGGCCGCCGGCGAACGCCTCGTCCACCGACAGCCGCTTCCGGCAGCTCGCGCAACGTAGCTTGATGGCCATGCGTGTGTGCTGTCTCTCTGCGCGCGGCGCTTTGGGCCTTCGGGCCCGCCGCGCCCATTGTGGGTGCTGGCGGGGGGCAATGCAAGGACGACGCGCCGCCGCGGGCGGTGCTCAGCGCTTGCGGGTCCGCCGGGGGCGGCTATAATCGCGCATCCGCGCGGTCCGCCGTGGCAGCGAGGCGCCGCCAACCCCAGAGGAGAGCCTACCATGGCCGAAATGTTCGCCGGCATCAGCAAGATCCCGTTCGAAGGGCCCGACTCCAAGAACCCCCTCGCCTTCAAGCACTACAGCGCCGACGAGGCCGTCGAGGGCAAGACGATGGCCGAGCACCTCCGCTTCTCCGTCGCCTACTGGCACTCGTTCTGCAACGGCGGGGCCGACCAGTTCGGCCCGGCCACGCGGCAGATGCCCTGGGCCGACGGGGACCCGATGACGGAGGCCCGCAACAAGGTCGCCGCCTGCTTCGAGTTCTGCCAAAAGCTCGGCGTGGGCTTCTACTGCTTCCACGACCGCGACGTGGCCCCCGAGGGCGAAACGCTCGCCGACCTACTCGGCATCCACGAGGCACTTGACCGCC
>CAZMDT010000303.1:0-4283 GCA_964564965.1 uncultured Planctomycetaceae bacterium
CGACGACGGCGTGAGCTGCATCGTCGGTCCCAACGGATGCGGCAAGAGCAACATCGTCGACGCCGTCCGCTGGGTTCTGGGGGAGCGCTCGGCCAAGTCGCTGCGCGGCTCCGAGATGCAGGACGTCATCTTCAACGGTTCCGCGCGGCGGCGCCCCGCGGGGCTGGCCGAAGTGACGCTGGTGTTCGACAACAGCTCCGGCCTGCTCAAGCCGGACCTGGCCCGCGACGCCCACACCAACGGCACGGTCTCCGTCAGCCGCCGCCTCTACCGCTCCGGCGAGAGCGGCTACCTCATCAACAAGGTGCCGTGCCGGCTCAAGGACATCCTCGAGATGTTCATGGACACCGGCGTCGGCGTGGAGGCGTACAGCCTCATCGAGCAGGGGCGGGTCGAGGTGTTCCTCCAGTCCTCGCAGGAGGACCGGCGGAGCGTCTTCGACGAGGCGGCGGGGATCAGCAAGTACAAGGCCCGGAAGCGCGAGGCCCTGCGCCGCCTGGAGCGCGTTGAGCAGAACCTGCTGCGCCTGGGGGACATCCTCGCCGAGGTGCAGAAGCGCCTGCGGTCCATCAAGGTGCAGGCGGGGCGGGCCCGAAGCTATCGCACCTACGCCGAGCGCCTCAAGGCGCTGCGGTCGCTCTATTTCCTCGCCCAGTACCACGAGCTGTCGCAGCATCGCAAGGCGCTGCGGCGCCGTCTCGACGAACGCGGCGACGCGCTGGCGTCCGTCAACGCGATGATCGACCGGCTCGAGGCCGCCCGCACCGCTACCGAGGTCGAGCTCGTCGACCTCGACCGTGCCAGCCGCGACCTCGACGCCCGCGTCGCCGCCATCGGCGGGCAGATTCTCACCTGCCAGGAGCGGGCCGAGATGCTCGCCGCACGCGTCCGCGAGCTCGGCGAGCAGATCGTGCTCACCTCCTCACGCTGCGAGGCGCTCGAGGCCAAGATCGACGAGCACGACGCCGAGATCGCCGCCCGCCGCGAGGAGCTGGACGACGCCGAGCGCGAGAGCCTGCGGCTGGGTGAGGAGCACGACGCGTGCGCCGCGGGCCAGGCCGCCGCCCGGGGCGAGGTGGAGCAGCTCGTCGCCGAGCGGGAGGCGCACAAGACGGCCGCCGTGGAGATCCTGCGGCGGACCTCGCAGTTGAGCAACCAGGTGAGCGCGGCGGGCGTCCGGCGAGAGAGCCTGCAAGCGCAGAAGCTTCGGCTGGAGGGACGGGCCGGCGAGATTGCCGCGTCGCTGCGTGAGCTGGCCGACGAACAAGGCGCGGCCCAGGCGCGAGCGGACGACGTGGCGGGGGGCATCCGCGCCACGCAGGCGAAGCTCGATGCCGCGCGGACAGCCGCCGCCGAGGTCGCCGGGCAGCGCGAGCAAGCCGGCAAGGCGCTCGCCGAGTGCCGCGAGCAGCGCAGTGCCGTGGCCAGCCGCACCGCCGCCCTCCAGGAGATGCTCGACCGCCACGAGGGCCTCAGCTCCGGAACCCGGCGCGTCCTCGACGCCCGCCGACAGGGCCGCGTTACCGCCCTCCGCGGCATCCTGGGCGACGTTCTGGACACCGACGTGGCCCACGCGCCGCTGGTGGAGGCCGCCCTCGCAGGCGCCGACCAGATGCTCATCGCCGACCGCTACGCCGACCTCACCGCCGAGCGCGACCGGCTCAACGAGCTGCTCGGCGGCAACGGCGGTGTCGAGGTCCTCTGCCTCGACCGGCTCGGCCCGCTGAAGGGCGATTTCGACCTCGCCGCGTGCCCACAGGTTCTCGGCCTCGTGATCGATCACGTGCGGTTCCCGCCGGAGTTCGCCCCGGGCGTCTGGCGGCTGCTCGGGCGGAGCGCCATCGTGCGAACGCTGGCCGACGCCGTGGCGGGGTCGGTGGTCGCGCCGCCGGGGTGGCGGTTCGTGACGCAAGGCGGCGACGTGCTGGAGCCGGACGGTCGTGTGCGGATCGGCCCGGCGGCGCGTTCGGCGGGCGTGGTGACGCGGCGGAGCGAGCTGGCGGAGCTTCGGCACCGGCAGGACGCGCTCGACGCCCGCGTCGAGGAGCTTCGGGGCCGGCACGCCGCCGCCGAGGACGACGCCCGCCGGCTCGAGGAGCAGCAGCAGGTCCTGCGGACGGCCGTCTACGAGGCCAGCACCGAGCGCGTCGAACTGGACAGCCGCGTTCGCCGCCTCGAGGCCCAGATTGCGGAGCTTCGCAGCGAGGAGCCCCTCGTCGCCGGGGACCTGAAGGCGCTCGACGAGGAGATCGCGAAGACACGGGCAGCCGAGGATGACGCCCGGGCCCAGGTGGAGGCCCTCGAGGCGGACAGCGCGCAGGGGCGCCGGCAGATCGAGGCGCTGGGCGAGCGCATCGCGGCGGCCGGGCGGCGACAGGAGGAGTTCGCCGACCGCCTGACCGAGCTGAAGGTTGCCCTCGCGGCCTCAGAGGAGCGGAAGTCTTCACTGGCGCGGGCATTGGAGGCCTTGACGCGGCAGCGGGACCAGATGGCGGGCGACATTCGCGCCGGCCGGGACGACGTCGAGCGCGGCCGGCAGCGGCGCGGGGAGGCCCAGGCGGGCATCGACGCCGCCCGGGCAGAAGTGGACGCCCTGTACGCGAAGCAGGAGCAGCTCAACGCCGAGGGGGCGGAGGTGGAGGAATCGCGCACGGGGCTGCGCCAGAAGCTGGAGGACATTCGCGCCCGCTTCGCCCAGCAGCGGAAGGCGGGCGAGGAGCTGTCGGAGCAGGTGAACGCCACGCGGGTCGAGCTCGGCGAGGCGGACGTCCGCATCGAGGACCTCATCGCCCGCGCCTCCGACGACATGGGCATGCACCTGCCGGAGCTCGCCGCCACCTACGAGCACGACGAGCACCGCGACTGGCACGCCGTCCGCGCCGAAATCCAGGACCTCGGCGACAGGATCGGGCGCCTCGGAAACGTCAACCTCGACGCCATCGGCGAGCAGGAGGAGCTGGAGGAGCGCCGCGAGTTCCTCAGCCGCCAGCTCGACGACGTCCGCGCCTCTCAGAAGCAGCTCGACGACCTCATTCGCCGCATCAACCGGGAGAGCCGCGAGCGGTTCCTCGAGACGTTCGAGGCCGTCCGCGTGCACTTCCAGGAGCTGTTCCGGAAGCTCTTCGGCGGGGGCCGGGCCGACATCGTCCTCGTCGATCCCGAGGACGTGCTCGAAAGCGGCATCGAGATCGTCGCCCGCCCGCCGGGCAAGGAGCTTCGCAGCCTGTCGCTGCTGTCGGGCGGGGAGAAGACGATGACGGCGCTGGCGCTGCTGTTCAGCTTCTTCCGCACGCGCCCCTCGCCGTTCTGCGTTCTGGACGAGGTGGACGCCGCCCTCGACGAGGCGAACACCAAGCGCTTCGGGCGGCTCGTCCGCGAGTTCGTCGCCAACAGCCAGTTCGTCGTCATCACCCACGCCAAGCGCACCATGAGCATGGCCAACGTCCTCTACGGCGTCACCATGCAGGAGCCCGGCGTGTCGAAGAGAATCTCCGTCCGCTTCGAGGACGTCGGCCACGCCCTCGACGAGCAACTCGCCCCGCCCAAGGCGGCGGCCGCGTCACGCTAGGCGTCGAGGTCCGGCTGCTCGGCCGCCATCCGCCGCGCGCCGACCACGATGCCCGTCTCCGCGAGGAACCCGGCCACGAGCACCGCGGCCGCCGACACGTGGTTGAGCCACCCGGCGGCGGCCAGGGCGGCCGAGGCTGCCAGGATCATCCCCGTCCGCGCCAGCGCCCCGACGGCCATGCTGCTCGTCCGCCGGGTGGCCAGGCACAGGCCGTGGAAGTAGTTCCGCAGCGCCACCACGACCGGGATGAGGCAGAGGACGAGGACGGCCTGTCGGGCCATGCGGAGCACGTCGCCCCGGACGCCGAGCAGATCGCCCAGGACGAAGCGGCTGATGGGCGTGGCGGCGATGAGGAGCATGGCGACGGTCAGGACAAGCAGCACGCGGAGCATGAACCGGCGAACGCCCGCCAGGTCGCGCGTGCCGAACGTCGCGAACAGGTGCCGGAACTGGTTCACCGGGTTATGGAAGACCATCGCGAAGTCGAACGACACCCGCAGCGCCGCCACGACGGCCTCACCGTTGGGCGCCCGGTTCGCGAACGCCAGGATGATCGGCCGGCTCAGGGCGAACATCGCCCCCGTCATCGCCACCGGCCAGAAGAACCGCAGCGCCTCAGCGTAGGTGAGGGCGTCGGCGTCGGGTTCGTCCTGGCGCGGCGGCCGGCGGCGGTACAGGGCAATCGCGAGCAGCAGATGGACCGCGCCGGCCGTGA
>CAZMDT010000304.1:0-4268 GCA_964564965.1 uncultured Planctomycetaceae bacterium
CGCACCCGCAGCATGAAGCGGTCGAGCTGGTTCTCCGGCAGGAAGTAGGTGCCCTCGAACTCGTAGGGGTTCTGCGTGGCGAGGACCATGAACGGCGGCCCCAGCACGTAGGTCTGCCCGTCGGCCGTCACCTGGGATTCGTTCATCGCCTCCAGAAGGGCGCTCTGCGTCCGAGGCGTCGTCCGGTTGATCTCGTCGGCCAGCACGATGTTGGCGAAGATGGGCCCGCGCTTGAACTGGAACTGTCCGGTCTTGGCGTCGTAGATGCTGACGCCGAGGATGTCGCTGGGGAGCAGGTCCGGGGTGAGCTGGATTCGGCTGAAGCGGCAGTCGATGCTGCGGGCCAGCGCCCGGGCGAGGACGGTCTTGCCGACACCGGGGAAGTCCTCGAGCAGCACGTGCCCGCGGGCCAGCAGCGCCACCAGCACCTGGCGGACGGCCTCCGGCTTCCCGAGCAGCACCGATTCGACGTTCTTCCGCAGTGCGGAGAGCTTGGCAGCAGTGTCCATCCGGCCCCTCGTCAGGCTCATGAACCTTGGCTCAGCCCCGATTATAGCAGCCCGCCGCCGCCGCAAACACCGAAACCTCCCGCCGCCGCGGGGCGCCGCCCGGCGCCTTTTCGGTGGCCGCCGGGGGGCGAATGACCTAGCATGAATCGGCCATGTTCACCGGAATCATCAGACATATCGGCGTCGTGAGCGGCATCCGCCCGCAGCCCGGCGGCCAGCGGCTGGCGATCGACCTCGGGTCGCTGGCGGAGCGGCTTCAGGCGGGGGACAGCGTGGCCGTCAGCGGGGCGTGCCTGACGGCGGCGACGGTCGGCGCCGGCGGCGGGGCCGAGTTCGACGTCGTCGCCGAGACGCTCTCGCGGACGACGCTGGGGCGGCTGCGCGTCGGCTCGCGGGTGAACCTGGAGCGGGCGCTGCGGGCTTCCGACCCGCTCGAGGGGCACCTGGTGCAGGGGCACGTGGACGGGGTGGCGACGGTGGCGGCCGTCCGCGGGGCGGGCGGCGAGCACCGGATCGAGTTCGAGGCCCCGGAGCTGACGGGCGCGATGGTGCCGAAGGGTTCGGTGGCCGTGGATGGCGTGTCGCTGACGCTGGCGCACGTCGCCGGGGCGCGGTTCAGCGTGGCGGTGATCCCGGCGACCCTCGCCGCCACGACGCTCGGCGACCTCGCCCCGGGCGAGGCCGTCAACGTCGAGACGGACGTCATCGGCAAGTACGTCCGCAAGTACCTCGAGCACCTCGCCGGCACCGGCGGCGTGACGCTCGAGAAGCTGCGCGGCACCGGGTTTATGTGACAGGAGCCGGCTCGAACCGGCAGGGCGCGCCGGCCCTGCGGACCAACGTTGAAGCGTCGAGACAATGCCCGACGACCGTCCAATCATCGGCATCACGATGGGCGACCCCTGCGGCATCGGGGCCGAGGTCATCGTCAAGTCGCTCGCCGACGACCGCCTGCGCCGGCGGGCGCGGTACGTCGTGTTCGCCCTGGGCGAGCAGCTCGCCTACACGGCCGACCGGCTGGAGGCGCCGCTGAGCTTCCATCGCGACCACCACGAGGACATCCGCCGCTACGTTCACGACCTGGTGGTGCTCGACTACGACGAGATCGCCGTTCCCGCGGCCATGCCGCGCGGGCCCAGCCGGATCGGCGGGCAGGCGTCGATGGCCTTCTGCGAGGACGCCATCGCCGCCGCCCGCGAGGGGCTCATCGACGCGCTGGTGACCGCGCCGATCTCGAAGACGTCCTGGGGGCTGGCGGGGTACGGCAAGTACCCCGGGCACACGGAGCTTCTGGCGAAGAAGTGCAGCGCCCGGCACGTGGCGATGATGTTCGTCTCGCCGCGACTGAAGGTGACGCTCGCCACCATCCACCTGCCGCTGATGGACATCCGCAACGTGTTCACCATCGGCTGCGTGCATAACCCCGTCGACCTGACCGACCGCGCCCTGCGCGACTGGTTCGGCCTGGAGCACCCGCGGATCGCCGTGGCGGGGCTCAACCCCCACGCCGGCGAGGAGGGGCGCTTCGGCGACGAGGAAAACCGCATCATCACGCCGGCGATCCTGATGGCCCGCGAGTCGGGCATCGACGTCGCCGGGCCCTTCCCCGCCGACACCGTGTTCCTCAAGGCCCTCGACGGCCGGTTCGACGCCGTCGTGGCCATGTACCACGACCAGGGGCTCATCCCCGTCAAGCTGCTCGGCTGGCGCGAGGCGGTGAACCTGACGCTGGGGCTGCCGATCATCCGCACCAGCCCCGACCACGGCACCGCCTTCGACATCGCCGGGCGGAACCGCGCGGACCCCTCGAGCATGATGGCCGCGATCGACCTGGCCATCGACCTCACCGGGCAGCGGCGGCGCCGGGCCGGGGGGGAAGGGGGCTGACCGCGTGGCTCCGGCCGCCGTCAGAGCCCCGGGCGGCCGGGCGACCTTGACGGGCGGCGGGCCGTGGCGTAACGTCTGGCCGGCGGCGGGTCGCCCGTCGGGTTGTGCGGCCGCCGAGGAGCTGTCATGCATGCGACGTATGCAGAACTGATTCGCCCGGCCGGGCGGAACCGGGCCCTGGCCTACGACCTGGGCGTGTGCTTCGCGGCGTCGGTGTTCGTTGCGCTTCTGGCGCAGGTGGCCGTCGGGGCGCCCGTGCCGATCACGGGGCAAACGCTCGGCGTGCTGCTGGCGGGGGCGGCGCTGGGCTCGCGCCGCGGTGCCCTGGCGGTGGCGATGTACCTCGCCGAGGGCGCCGCCGGGCTGCCCGTGTTCGCCTACGGCGGCTTCGGCCTCGCCCACATGCTCGGGCCGACCGGCGGGTATCTGCTCGGCTTCGTGCCGGCCGCGTTCCTGGTCGGCCGGCTCGCGGAGCGCGGCTGGGACCGCCGCCCCGTGACCACCGTCGCCGCCATGGCGTTCGGCAACCTGGTCATCTACGCCTTCGGGGCGGCCTGGCTGGCGTGCCTCATCGGCCCCGGCGCGGCGCTGGCCGAGGGCGTCGTCAAGTTCCTACCGGGCGACGCCGTCAAGATCGCCATCGCCGCGGGCCTGCTGCCTCTGGGCTGGAAGCTCATCGGGCGCCGGGGACGGCAGTAGGCGGCGGCGGGCGCGGCGGCCCCGCCGGTCGCCGAGCCGTGTCCGAGGCAACCCCATGACCGCCCACGACGAACACGAACCCCTCTGGCAGCCGGACATGCTCGACCGCTATCCCATGGACTCCAACGCCATGGTGGCGGACCTCGACGCCGACCGGCTATCGCTGCTGCTGCGGTACGTCGCGGAGACGACGCACAGCGAGGAGCTGCCGGCGTTGCTCGCGAAGGTCGTCGAGCGGCATCCGAGGCACCTCCGCGTGAAGGAGCTGTTCGAGACCGTCGAGGCGTACAAGCGCATCGGGCAGGCGGTCTACGAGCAGTGGCGCGCGGGGAAGGTGGCGTGCGTTTACGACCTGGCGTGCGGGCACGGGCTGCTGGGGCTGCTGCTGGCGTTCCGGTTTCCGAAGCTGCACGTGGTCTGCGTGGACCTCGAGCGCCGCCCGGCGTTCGATCACTACCTGGCGGCGGCGCGGGAGCTGGGCATCGGCTTCGACAACGTGGAGTACCTCGAGAGCGACTTCGCCGACGTGCCGCTGCGCCCGCGGAGCTACGTCATCTGCCTCCACGCCTGCAACGAGGCGACGAAGCTGGCGCTCGAGAAGGCGGCCGCCGCGGGGGCGTGTTACGCCGCCATGCCCTGCTGCATCCGCGACGGCATCTACATCCGGCGGATCAACCACGTGGACGACGAGACGCGTTACGCGGCGGCGGTGGGGGTCGTCGCGGGGCAGTTCGCCGCGTACAAGATCACGGCGATCGACGGGCGGATCACGAACCGGAACCTGATCGTCCTCGGCGCGCCGGGCGGCGGCTGAGCGGCCCCGCGGGCCCGGCGGCCGCGGCGCCCCCGGGGTTATTCCACCGTCACGCTCTTGGCGAGGTTCCGGGGCTTGTCGACGTTGCAGTCGCGGGCGACGGCGGCGTGGTAGGCCAGCAGGTGCAGCGGGATGACCGTGAGCACCGGCTGGAGGGGCACGGGGCAGTCGGGCACGTAGATCACGTGGTCGCTGTAGCGGCGGATGTCCTCGTCGCCCTCGGTGGCCACGATGATGACCTGCCCGCGCCGGGCGCGGACCTCCTCGATGTTGCCGATGATCTTGTCGTAGGTGCCGCAGCGCGGCGCGATGAACACGACCGGCATGCCCTCGTTGATCAGGGCGATGGGCCCGTGCTT
>CAZMDT010000305.1:0-4264 GCA_964564965.1 uncultured Planctomycetaceae bacterium
GCTACACCATCGACGTGTACCGCGGCGTCACCAAGCCGGTCCGCGACTTCCTCGACTTCGCCCTGTACGTGTCGTTCTTCCCCCAGCTCGTCGCCGGGCCGATCGAGCGCTCCAGCCGCCTGATGCCCCAGATCATCGCCCCGCGAAAGCACGAGGCCGGCGACTTCTCCGACGGGCTCTACCTGGTGCTGGTGGGGCTGTTCAAGAAGATCGTGATCGCCGACAACATGGCGTTCATCGTGAACGGCATCTTCGCGGCCCCGTGGTCGGAGCTGTCGGGGGCGGACTGCCTCGTCGGCGTGTACGCCTTCGCGTTCCAGATCTACGGCGACTTCTCCGGCTATTCGGCGATTGCGCGCGGCGTGGCGAAGTGGCTCGGCTTCGACCTGATGACCAACTTCAACGTGCCGTACCTGGCGACCTCGCCGAGGGACTTCTGGGCGCGGTGGCACATCAGCCTGTCCACCTGGCTGCGCGATTACCTCTACATCCCGCTGGGCGGCAACCGCGGCGGGACGTGGCGGACCTACCGCAACCTCATGCTCACCATGCTGCTCGGCGGCCTGTGGCACGGGGCCGGGTGGACCTTCATCGCCTGGGGGTTCTTCCACGGCGTGCTGCTCATCGGACACCGGCTCATCGAGGGCCCGCGCGACCGCCAGCCGCCGGGGGGGCTCCTCCGGGCCGGCAAGGTCCTCCTCATGTTCCACCTCGTCTGCCTGAGCTGGCTGCTGTTCCGGGCGGATTCGATGGCCCAGGTATGGGGCATGCTGGGGCGGATGGCCACGGACTTCCGCGCCAGCGGCCTGACGACCTACGGCCTCGCGATGATCGCCTTCTACGCCGGGCCGCTGACCGTCCTGGAGTGGTGGCTGAACCGCCGCGGCGACCTGCTGCGGGTGACGAGGACGCACTGGCTGTTCCGCGCGGCCGTGTATACCTACTTCGTGATGATGGTGCTGATCTTCCACCCGACGGTGAACAGTGAGTTCATCTACTTCCAGTTTTAGACGCGAGCTGAAGGTGCTCGCCGTCGTCCTGGCGGTGGTGGCCGCCTATGAGCTGGCCATCCGCCGGGCCGAACGCGCGCTGTCGACCGACGTGCAGCACATCCGCTCCGTCGGCGAGGCCGCCGCCCGCCTGCACCAGGAGCCGCGGCCGCGCGTGCTGTTCCTCGGCAACTCCCTGACCGGCTACGGCGCCGACTGCGGAGCCTTCACGGATGAGCTGAAGCGGCTGGGGCTCCCGGAGGCGAGCTGCGCCCGTGCCGTGCCGGATGCCACCGGCATCAGCGACTGGTACTACCTGTTCCGGAATGACTTCGTGGTGCCCCGACACGTCCCCGACGTGGTGATCGTGGGCTTTGCCCGCGGCCACCTCGCCGACGACCATCCGCTTGACCCGCGCCACCTGGGGCGCTACTTCTGCCGCCTTCGCGACGTGCCCGAGCTGTTCCGCTTCGACCTCAAGACCGTCGAGGAACGCGCGAGCTTCCTCCTGGGCTACCTGTCGGCTGCATACGGCAACCAGGACCGCACCAAGAAACGCCTGCTCGACGTGATCATTCCCGACTACCGCTACGGCGAGCGGACGCTGAACGCGATGAGCCAGGCGGCGGCGGAGCGACGTGAGCAGCAGGCCCCGCCGGCGGCCGGACCGCCGGTGACCTACGGGCGCCTGAGGCGGTTCATGGAGATGCTGAGGCGGCAGGGGGTCGTGGGCATCTTCGTGGCGATGCCGCGCCCGGAGCCGTGGCCGATGCCGGAGGAGCTGCCGGGCATCCTCGCCGACGGCGGGATGCTCTACGTGGACTTCCGCCGCGTGCCCGGCCTCCGCAACGAGAACTTCCCCGACGGCATGCACCTCGACCCCGCCGGAGCTGAGATCTACAGCCGGGCGCTCGCGCGGCGCCTCGCCGACGTCATTCGCCCGCTCGCCGCCTCCCGCCCGGCCTCACCGTGACCCGCCCTCGGCGGTCGTCGCGGCGGGCCTGTGCAACTCGAACAGCAGCGCCTCCCACGGCTGCCATCTCGCGCGGATGGTGCGGCCCGCGGGCAGCGCCTTGCCGGTGCGCAGGTTTCGCACGGCCGCCGGGGCGTCGCGCAGGATGATCTCCACGTCCAGCGGCTCGCCGGTCACGCCGTAGACGGCCGCCGCGCCGGTGATCTTCGTGTCGCGGCCGGGGTTCTTGACCAGCCCGAGCGTCACGCGGTCGCCCCGGCGCCACCAGAGCAACTCCGCCAGCGGCACGGGCTGCCCGCCCGACAGCACCTGCGCGCGGGGCGTCACGCCGCTTTCGGCGAGCAGGCCGGTGAGCAGGCGCCGCCACGTTCGCCCGTAGTCGCCCACGCGCCGGTCGGTGTCGAGGTACGCCATTGGCGTGAGGTTCAGGTAGACGCTCCGCCCGGCGCCGTGGCGGTGACGGATGACGGCATCCGCGGCGTCCGGCGACCCCGAACGCCCTTCATCGCGTTGGGGGCCCCCGTCGACGCGGATGCCCGTCGCCCCCGCGGCGGCCCGCGTGCCGCGCTCGTATACCACGATGCCCTCGTGCCGCAGCGCGCCGTCATACCGCAGGCGCTCGAGGAACGGGCGCCCGTAGCGCTCGCCGTCGATCTCCGTGACGTGCCGACCGTCGAGGTAGCCCCTGGATTCGTCGCGCCGGATGCCGAACAGCGCGTCCAGCGCCCCCCCGCCGCTCCGGCCGGCGCCGTGCTCATCCAGCACGCCCGTGAGGTGGTCCGCGATGACCGCGCCCCCGCGCTGGACGAAGCGGCGGATCGCGGCGGCCTGCTCGTCGGACAGGGCCGCGGCGCGATTGAGGATGAGCACGCGGTAGCCGCGGCGGATGAGTTCGTCGCCGGCGACCTGCCCGGCGGTCACGACGTTGTACTGGAAGCCGCAGTCCTCCAGCAGCTTGAACCACGCGAGGCGGTTCTTCCCGGCGGACTGGCACATGTTGTCGAGGCTGCTGGCGCGGTTGACCCACGTCGAGCCGTGGGTGACCACGTCCATCGCCCAGGTGGCCTGGATGGACGGATGGGAGTAGTAGACGGCGATGGGGTCGGCCTCGAAGCGGACGCCCTCGCCGAGCACGTGCTTCGAGACCTCGCCCTGCACCTCGCGGATGGTGGCGGCGTTGTCGCGGATGTACGGCGCCAACCCGCCGCCGGCGTGGTGGAACCACGACTGCCCGTCCCGCTCCGGCCAGGCCACCACGCCCCGGTTGCCGTGAAGCAGGTAGTACCACAGGAACCACGCGTCGCGGCGGGCCTCGCCGGTGGAGAACCACGTCTGCACCTGCGGGCGGCGCTGCGGATGGCACCACAGCGACCGGATGATCTCGCACGTGCCGTTGATGTCGTACGCCTCGATCCACTGGATGCTGCGGCAGACGCGCGAGTAGTCGTACCCGCCATAGGGGGCCGCCTGCTGGCAGCCGACGACGCCGGCGGGCGTGTTCGGGTCCAGGCTGTTGGCGTGGCGGGTCAGCGCCGCCAGAAACCCCGCGAACTGCGCGTCCATGTAGCTCCGCCAGTCCATCCAGGGCGACAGGTTCCAGCGCGCCAGCGGGGGGCGCGTGTGCGCGCCGCGGACCTGCTCGAACGAGACCGGCCCGGCCTCCTCGAAGCTCCCCAGCCGCGTGCCCCACGTGCGGTTCAGCCGCTCGACCGTGCCGTAGCGGGCCTCCAGCCACCGGCGATATCCCGCCACCGACTGCGGCGAGCCGTCCACCTCGCACGGCCAGTTGTAGACCCCCAGGCTCGCCTCGTCGTCGAAGGCGTAGGCCAGCACCGGCCCGCCGCGCGTGGCGGTGATGTTGCGGGTGACGTGGGCCTTGAGCGTGGCGGCGGTGCGGGGATCGGCGAGGCTGTGCGGGCGGGGCGTCACCGTCCGCTTGCGGAGAATCTGGTCGCGGAGCGACTGGTCGCGGAGGTGGAGGAAGCCGGTGTCGGCGACATGGCCGACGTAGTAGGACAGGTGGTTCTGGCGGGCGAAGGCGACGTTCCACTGCTGCCCGGCCCCGCGGTTGATCTGGTAGGCGCTGAAGCCGGCCTCGCGGTACAACGCCAGGTCCTGGCGGGGATCCGTCTTGTACGGCCAGACGATGATCAGGAACCGGTCCCACAGCGCAGGCGGCGGCACGTGGGCGACGGCGCCCTCCCCGCCCGTCGCCGGCGAGCCACCCGCGAACGCCGGCAGCGTGGGCGCCGGTGCCTCAGGGGCGGGGGATTCCGCCGGCAGGGGCCCCGCCGCCGAGGCG
>CAZMDT010000306.1:0-4252 GCA_964564965.1 uncultured Planctomycetaceae bacterium
TGGTGTTGGCGCGGACGGAGCCGGAGATCAGCGACGGGCGTGGGCTGTCGCTGCTGCTGGTGGAGCGTGGCCCGCGGGTGAAGATCCGCCGGCTGGAGGAGAAGCTGGGCATCCACGGCAGCCCGACGTGCGAGATCTTCTTCGACGACGCGCCGGCGAAGCTGATCGGCGAGCGGCAGCGCGGGCTGATCACCTACGTGATGAGCCTGATGAACGGCGCCCGGGTGGGCATCGCGGCCCAGGCGCTGGGCATCGGCGAGGCCGCCGCCCGCGTCGCCCGCGACTACGCCCATACCCGCCGGCAGTTCGGCACGGCGATCGAGAACTTCGCGGCGGTCCGCGAGCTGCTGACGCGGATGAGCGTGGACCTCCAGGCGGCGCGGGCGCTGACGTACTACGCCAGCTTCTGCGTGGACATCGAGCACGGGGCGCTGCGGCAGCTTGAGTTCGGCGACGTGAAGGACAAGGAGATCCGCAGCGCCCTCAAGGCCCAGTCCCGACGGGTCGGGCGGTTCAACAAGCTCCTCACGCCTCTCAGCAAGTACTACGCCTCCGAGATGTCCATGCGCGTCGCCAACGACGCCCTCGCCGTCCTCGGCGGCAGCGGGTACATGAAGGACTACCCCGTCGAGCGGCACCTCCGCGACAGCCGGATCACCACCATCTACGAGGGCACCACGCAGCTCCAGGTGGTGGCCGGGATGGCGGGGGTGGTGTCCGGCACGGCCGCCACCGTCATCGAGAAGCTCATCGAGCGCCCCGGCAGCGGGCACATTCCCGGGGCGAGCGACGCGCTGCCCGGGGCCGACGCGCCGCCATGGCCCGAGGAAATCGCCCCGCTCATCGAGCAGATTCGCCAGGGGCTGGCGATTGTGGCGGAGGCGGTGGCGTTCGTGAAGGGGCGGCCGGGAACGACCTATCGCGACCTGCACGCCCGCCGGCTGGTGGACATGGCGACGTACCTGATCGTGGCGGCGCTATTCTGCGAGCACGCCACCGCCAGCGAGAAGAAGCTCGCCGTGGCGCGCCACTGGCTGGCGTGGCGGATGCCGGAGATCCGCATGCTGCGGGAGCAGATTCTCTCGGGCGACTCCTCGGCCATCGACGAGTTCGAGATGCTCGCCGGGCCGGTGCCGGTGGCGGAATAGTCCACGAATTGCACCCGGAGGCGGGCACCTGCGGCCCGCTCTCCACGGCGCTTTCTTTTTCCGTGGCTTTCGTGTAATCCGTGGACCCCTTGATGCCCCCGCCGTGAATCGAGAGGCCCAGGCATGCGACAACGTCCCCTCGGCAAGACCGGGCTGAAGGTATCGGAGCTGTCGCTGGGCGGGCTGTTCATCTCGTCCCACGGCAGCGCGTATGCCCAGGCCGAAGCCGCCATCCGCCGCGCCGTCGAACTCGGCGTCAACTACGTCGATACCGCCCCCGGCTACGCCGACAGCGAGGAGGTGCTCGGCAAGGCCCTTCGAGGCGTGAAGGCCCCGGTGATCGTCTCCACGAAGCTCGGCGGGCGCCCGCAGCCGTTCGAGCCGCAGAACCGCGACCACCTCATGCGCAGCGTCGAGCAGAGCCTGCGCCTGCTGGGGCGCGACCGCATCGACATCCTGATGATCCACGAGCCCGACCGCCCGGGGCAGTACGACTGGTGGAGCGACCGGGAGCGGTTCACCGGCCCGGTGCTCGAGGTGCTCGAGGAGCTGAAGCAGCGCGGCGTGGTCCGCTTCACCGGCCTGGGCGGCACGACCGCCTACGAGCTGCCGCACGTCATGCGCACCGGACGGTTCGACGTGGCGCTGACGGCGTTCAACTACAGCCTCCTGTGGCGCGAAGCGGAGCGGGCGATCCTGCCGGCCGCCCGCGAGCTGGGCATGGGCGTGGTCCTCGGTTCGGCGCTCCAGCAGGGCGCGCTGGCCCGGCGCTACGACGAGGAGGTCCGCCGCGGCGCCCGCTGGCTGAGCCCGCCCCGCCGGGCGCAGTACCTGGCCCTCTACGGGCTGCTCGACGAGGCCAACCTGCCGATCGCGGAGGCGGGGATCCGCTTCGCCCTGTCGAACCCGGACGTCTCGTGCGTGCTGATGGGCGCGCGGTCGGCGGAGGAGGTCGAGCAGAACGTCGCCGCCGCCGAGCGCGGGCCGCTGCCTCCGGAACTCATCGCCCGCATCGACGCGATCGCCGCGAGGGTGCCGTTCCGCCCGTTCGAGGAGCCGTTCGTCCTGCCGTTCGGGCGCCCGTACATGGGGCCGGGGGAGGCGCGATGAAGGCCGCGCTGGTCGAAAGCCCCGGCGTCCTGGCGGTTCGTGACATTCCCGCGCCCACGCCCGGCCCGTACGACGCCCTCTGCGAGCTGCTCTACGGGGCCACGTGCACCGGCACCGACCAGCACATCCTCTACGGGCGGTTCTTCCTGCCGGTGCGCTACCCGACGGTCCTCGGGCACGAGAGCATCGGGCGCGTCGTGGAGGTCGGGGCGAAGGTCCGCCATCTGCGCACGGGCGACCTGGTGACGCGGGTCGGCACGCCGCCCTCGCCCACGGGCGAGTATCGGGCGCACTGGGGCGGCTTCGCGGAGCTCGGCCTGGCGCGCGACTACCGGGCCGCCCGCGCCGACGGGCTCGCCCCGGCCGAGTGGAATGCCGCACGCGTCCACCAGGTGCTCCCGCCCGGGTTCGACCCCGCCGCCGCCACGATGATCATCACCTGGCGCGAGACGCTGAGCTACCTGAGGCGGATGGGCGCCGGGCGGGGCGCGACCGTGCTGGTGATCGGCTCGGGGGGCAACGGCCTGTCGTTCGCCGCGCACGCGGCGAATCGCGGCGCGGCCCGGACTGCCGTTCTCGGCAGCGCCGCCCGGGAGCCGGCGGCCCGCGCCGCCGGCGCCACCGACTACTTCGACTACCGCGAGGACGGCGCCCTCGAGCGGATCGGGCAGGCCCTCCCCGACGGCGTGGACTATCTCATCGACGCCGTCGGCAAGGCGGGCGCCGCCGACGCGGCGCTTCCGCTGCTGCGGAGCGGCGGGACGGTGGGCATCTACGGCGTCGACGACTACGGGCGGTGCCGCCTGACCCCCACGCGGGCGCGAGGCACCTTCCGCTTCTTCAACGGCGGCTATGACGAGCAGGAGACCCACGAGCAGGTTGTCCGGGATGTTCAGGACGGCCGGCTTGACGCGCGGATATGGCTGGACCTGTCACGCCCGTTCCCGTTGGCGGACATCGGGGCGGCCTTCGAGGCCGTCGCCGCGCGGCGGCAGATCAAGGCCCTGGTCCGTCTTCGCAATCCACAGCCAGACTGAAAGGAAGCCCTTCCATGACCACGAGGCACCCCCCCCTCAGCGCCAGATGCCCGCATTTTCTCCACGGCGGCGACTACAACCCCGACCAGTGGGTCGCGCCCGCGGAGCTTCGCCGAATCACGCGCGGCAGCGATCTCCCGGACGTCTGGGCCGAGGACATGCGCCTCGCCCGGCTCGCCGGATGCAACGCCATGAGCGTCGCCATCTTCTCCTGGGCCCAGCTCGAGCCGCAGGAGGGCCGGTTCCAGTTCGGCTGGCTCGACCGCGTCATGGACATGCTCGCCGACAACGGCGCCTGCGCCGTGCTCGCCACGCCCTCGGCCGCCTTCCCCGCCTGGATGGCCGCCCGGTATCCCGAGGTGCTCCGCCAGAACCACCTCGACGGCCCGCGCCGCCACCGATCGCGCGTCAACTTCTGCCCCAGCTCCGAGGTCTACCGCCAGAAGTGCCGCCTCATCGACCGCCGGCTGGCCGAGCGCTACAAGGACCACCCGGCGCTGATCCTGTGGCACATCGGCAACGAGATGGCCGGGGGGTGCTGCTGCCAGAAGTGCCGGGCGACGTTCCACCAGTGGCTCCAGCGGAAGTACGGCACGCTCGAGGCGCTCAACCGGAAGTACTGGACGGGGTTCTGGAGCCACGCGTACGGCGACTGGAGCGAGATCGAGCTGCCCGGGCGCGAAGGCGAGAACTCCATCCACGCCCTCACCCTCGACTGGCAGCGGTTCAGCTCCGACCAGATCATCTCCTGCCTGGCCGAGGAGGCCGCCGTGCTCCGCGAGGTGACCCCCGAAGTCCCGCTGACCAGCAACACCTGGGGCTACTGCACCACGATGATCCCGCGCGACCTCGCCGAGCTGCTCGACGTGATGTCGGTGGACCCGTACCCGAGCTACCACGACCGCGACGACACCTGGCGGGAGGCCGTCGGGTGGTCCATGCTGCACGACTTCTACC
>CAZMDT010000307.1:0-4250 GCA_964564965.1 uncultured Planctomycetaceae bacterium
CGTGGGTCTTGAATCCCGCAATCCCATAGATGACGTGACACCCGGCGTCCTCCAACCGGCGGGCCCAGTTGACGTTCTTGCTCTCGTCGAACCGGGCCTTCAGCTCCACCAGCACGGTGACCTGCTTGCCGTTCTCGGCCGCCCGCTCCAACGCCTTGACGATCGGCGAGTCGCCGCTCGTGCGGTACAGCGTCTGCTTGATCGCCAGCACGCCCGGGTCGTCGGCCGCCTTCTCCACCATCTGAACGACCGGCTCGAAGCTCTCGTACGGATGCGACAGCAGCACGTCGCGCTCCCGGAGCGCCTGCCAGAGGTCCTCGGCACCGATCAGGTCGCGCGCGGGCTGGGGGGGCCAGTCGGGCACCTTCAGGGCCTCGAAGCCGCTGCGGTTGGCGATCTCCATGAGGGCGGCGGCGTCGGGCAGCCCGGCGATGTCGTAGACGTCCTCGCCGCGGAGCCCCAGCCACGCCACGAGCCATCGCCGCAGGGCGCGCGGCGCCGCCGCGGACAGCTCCAGCCGGACCGCCGCCCGCCGCCGACGCGCCAGGACGGCGTCCTCCACGGCGTGCAGCAGGTCGCCGGCGTCGTCATCGTCGATGGCCACGTCGGCGTCGCGCGTGATGCGGAAGACGGCGGTGGCGCGCACCTCGCGGTCCGGCAGCAGGGCCGCCACGTGCTCCGCGATGATGTCCTCCAGCGGCGCCAGGTGCGTGCCCTCGTCCGCCGGGAGGACGACGAACCGCGGAAGCTGGCGGGGCACGGGCACGGCGATGAGCCGTTCGGGCCCGTGTCCGCTGCGCGGGGCGGCCACGGCCCCCACGTTGAGCTGAAGCCCCGGCAGCACGGGGCAGGGCGCCAGGTCCTGGATCGCCAGCGGCGTCAGGGCGGGCATGACCTCCGCGGTGAAGTACGACCGGCAGAACCGGCGCTGCGAGGGGTCCCAGTCCTTCGGGCGCCGCACCGACAGCCCGTGCTCTTCGAGGGCCTCGAGCACGTCGCGGATGCCGGCCGCCTGCTCCTCGACCATGCGATGGACACGCTCGCTGATGGCCGCGATCTGTTGGGCGGCGGTCAGGCCGCTGATGTCGCGCCGGCGGAGCCGCGCCGATCGCTGCTGCATCAGCCCGGCCACGCGGATCATGAAGAACTCGTCGAGATTCGAGCTGACGATGGCGAGGAACTTGAGGCGCTCCAGCAGGGGCAGGTCGGCGGCGAGCCCCTCGCGCAGCACGCGGTCGTTGAACTCCAGCCAGCTCAGCTCGCGGTTGATGAACAGCTCGGGGGCGCTCAGCTTCTTCCTGGCCATGTCGTCGCGTCCGCGCGGGTTGGGGGGGGCGCCGGCGTCGGCGCGGGGCTCATTCGACGGGGCGGGCCCGCCGCGCCTGAAGCGCCGGGAGGGGCGCCTCCTCCAGGCGCACCCGCATGCCGTAAACGTCCTCGAACAGGTCGGCCTTGCTCTTGAGCGCCCGGCGCTCGAGCGTGAGGTCCGTCACGCCCGACACGTGGATCACCAGCTCCTCGTCGTGCCGCTCGCAGCGGATCTCGCGGACCTGCTGGGCGTGCGTCCGGTCGAGCGCGTCGGCCACTCGCAGAAGCGCCGCCAGCTTGCTGACCAGCATCCGGCTCTCGCGCGGCAGCGTCATGTACTCCACGTGCGAAGGCTTGGGGCAGCTTCGGCGATGGTACCGCGCGACGAGCGCGACGATCATCGTCTCGTCACGGGTGAGCCCGAAGATCTCCGAGTTGGCGACGACGTAGAGGCTGTGCTTGTGGTGGGCGCGGTTGCTGAGGTAGCCGCCGACCTCGTGCACCAAGGCGGCCACACCCAGCAGCAGGCGGTGGCGCGGCGTCAGGCCGTGCTCCTGCCGGAGCGCGTCGAACAACTGCCTCGCCAGCTCCGCGACGTTGCGCGCGTGGTCGAGGTCCACGCGGAACTTGTCCGCCAGCGCCATCGCCGAGTGAACCACGCCCTCCGTGAGGGCCTTGTCCTCGTGCCCGGTGACGCTGCCGGCGATGTCGAGCAGCAGGCCGTCGCGCATCGAGACGTCGGAGACGAGCACTTCCTTCGCCTGGGTGGCGTGCAGCAGCGCCTGGTAGACCATGAGGGCGGGGTCGAGCGTTTCGGCCGTCTCGAACGGCAGGCCGTACTGGCTCGCCAGCCGCTCCGCCGTGTGCCGCTCGCAGCGCGCCACGAGCGCGTCGAAGTCCTTGCGGGAGATGGCCAGAAGCTCGGGCGAGGCGGTGGGCTGCCCGGCCTGCCGCGCGGCGAAGCGCACGTCGGCCCCGACGGCCACGAACGTCCGGATGCGCTTCAGCGGCAGCGACGCCTGGGCGCCCGTGATGACGTTGCTGATCTGCTGGCGGAGGATTTCGGCGGTGCGTTCCGGGGGCTCGCCGGCGGTCGCCATCGCCTCCTGGAGGCGGATGGACCCGAGCCGGAGGCTCTGCGCGGTGGCGATCTCCCCGCCGTGCAGCAGCGTCAGCAGCGTGCTGCCCCCGCCGACGTCGGCGACCAGGGCGTTGGTTCGCTTCCGGCCGAGGACCCCCGCGACGGCCGGCCGCACGGCCGACACCGTCAGCCGGCTCTCCTCCGACGTGTCGATGACGGCCACGTCCAGCCCCGTGGTCATGTAGATGCGATCGAGGAAGGTGTCGGCGTTGCTCGCCTCCCGCACGGCGCTGGTGGCGACGGCGCGGACCAGCTCGACGTTGTAGAACCCGAGCTTCTGCTGGTAGTCGCGCAGGATGGCGGTGGCGGCGCGCATGACCTGCCCGCTGAGGCGCCCGCGGCGGAACGTGTCCTGCCCGAGCCGCACCGCCCGCTGGAGCTGCTCGAGCACCTCGACGTGCCCGTCGGCGGACACCTCCGCGATGGCCAGGCGCACCGAGTTCGCGCCGATGTCGATGGCGGCGACGGTTCGGACGGGGCCTGTGTCGGTCTGGTCTGTGGTGCCGTCCATGCTTCCGGGGCGCCCCGCGACAGCCTGCCCGCCGGGCGGCGGCGTGCCGGGCCCTCAAGATGCCTTCATTATCCTGATTGCCAGCCGCCGTTCAAACGCCGCTTCCAGCACGTCGGCTTTTTTGGCGGCGGCCGCCTTCTCCGGTCCCGCCGGCCCGGCCACCGTGCAGTGCAGAATGACCCGGTCCGGTGTGACCTCGCAACGTACTGCACGGACAAGACTTGTATGGCTCCGGTCCAGGCCGTCCGCCACCCGCAGGATGCCCGCCAGCCGGCGCACCCGCCGCTGGTCGGCGGGCGACAGCGCCGCGAAGTCCTTGTGGGCCTCGGACGGCGTGGCCTTGCGGTGGTAGCGGGCCACCATGGCGACGAGCTGCCGGCGCCGCGGCGTCAGCGGCAGGCTGTCGGCCTCCAGGATGATCCGCTGGGCGGTCTTGTGGTGCGCCTTGCGCCCGTCGCGCCAGCCGACGTCGTGCAGCAGCGCCCCGCACTGAAGCAGCAGCCGGTCGTCCTCGCCCAGGCCATGAAGACCTCGCAGCTCCTCGAACAGCGCCAACGCGATCCGCGTGACCTGGTGGGTGTGCTCTTCCTCGTAGGCGCAGCTTCGGGCGAGGGCGATGGCGGCCTCGATGGCGGCGGCGTCTTCCGGGCGGCGGGCCTTCGTCGCCGGCGGCAGGCGCCCGGTCGTGCGGGCCTGGCGGACCTCGTCCAGATTGCGCCCCCGCAGGAGCATCTCGCTGAAGTCGTCGGGCAGGCCGAGCGCGCGCAGGCGATCCACCGTCCGCTGCACGTCGTACGCCAGGCGCCGCTGCCGGACGGTGAGCCGCCCCCGCTCGAACGCCAGCAGCGCTTACGCGGCCCGGGGGTCGCTGCCCTCGGGCCGGCCGACGCTGCCCGGGTTCACGAACCGCACCCCGCCGGCCTCGCGGTCGAAGCTCGCGTGCGAGTGGCCGCAGCAGACGAGGTCCGCCTCCGCCCCCGCCGCCAGCTCCCGCAGGCGCTGCTCGGGCGTGTCCGCCCGAAGGGCCTCGTCGTTGGCGGCGGGGCTGCCGTGCGTCAGCAGGACGCGCAGCCCGCCGGCCGTCAGGCGGAGCTGCTCGGGCAGCGACGCGAGGTACGCCCGGCTGTCAGCCGAGAGGCTCTCACACGCCCAGCGGAAAGCGAGGTACTTCTGGCGGCTCTTCATGCGGCGCCACTGGCCCTTCTTGTGGGGGAAGGCGAGGACCTTCAGGTCGTAGTTGCCGATGATGCTCGCGGCGGACGCCTCGCGCAGGTGGCGGACCACCTCTTC
>CAZMDT010000308.1:0-4222 GCA_964564965.1 uncultured Planctomycetaceae bacterium
TCCCCTTCGGGGAGAAGCAGATCGACGAGGCCCTGGAGAAGGCCGACGTCCTGCCGGAGCGGCTGAACCTCGACGGGTGTCTGGAGCGCCTCGCCCAGCTCATGGTCGACACGCGGGCGCCCGTCCGCGAGTGCTACCTCATCAGCGACTCGCAGCGGATCACGTGGGAGCACCTGTCGGAGGACGCCCGCCAGGCGATGCGGCAGGTGGCGCAGGCGGGGCCCCTGTACTACCTGCCCGCCGAGTCCGGCGCCGCCGAGAACCTCGCCCTCACCGGCTTCTACCTTCAGTCGGGCGCGCTGCGGAAGGGCACGATGGCCCGCTACCTCGCCGAGGTGACCAACCGCGGACGCGCCGAGCGCCGGAGCGTCCGCGTCACGCTCGACCTCGACGGCATGCTGACCCGCCGCACGGTCGCCGCGATCCCCCCCGGCGAGACGGCCCTCGTGCCGCTGTACGGCACGTTCCAGCGGGGCGGCAACCTGCGCGTATCGGCCCGGCTGGACCGGGACGCCCTCGCCATCGACAACGTCCGGCGGGCCGTCGCCCGCGTGGACGACCGCGTCCGCGTGCTGGTGGTGGACGGCGACCCGGCCCGCGACGAGGCGGACAGCGAGACGGCCTTTCTGATGAAGGCGCTGGTGCCGAAGCCGAAGGCGGACCCGGGCCAGTCGCTGACCCCGACGCGCGTCCCCTACGTCGAGCTGCCGATGCAGAACCTCTCGAGCTTCGACATCGTCATCCTCGCCAACGTGCCCGACGTGCACACCAAGGTGGCGAAGGACCTGTTCAACTTCGTCCAGCGCGGCGGCGGGCTGATGGTCTTCCTCGGCGACCGCATCAACCGCGACCTGCTGAACACCAAGCTCCGCGTCGGCGACACGCCCCTGCTGCCCGGCGAGATCGGCGGGCGGTTCGACGCCCCGCCGGAGCAGGAGGGCGGCTGGCCCATCGAGGTCGTCGACGCCGCGCACCCCGTGGCCCTGCCGCTGGCGCAGTTGAGCCGGCAACTCCTGGGCGAGGCGCGGGTCCGCACGCTGTACGGGGTGTCCCCGGTCCCGGGCGCCCGGCGCGTGCTGCGGGTGACCGGCGGGCTGCCGCTGCTGCTGGAGAAGCCCCTCGGGCGGGGCAACGTGCTGCTGTGCACCACCGCCGCCGACCGCGACTGGGGCAACCTGCCGCTCAACCCCGCCTACCTGATCATGGTCCAGGAGGCCATCAAGCACCTTCAGCGACGCTCCTACGAGCGCCAGTACCTCGTCGGCGAGCCGATGGTCGTCTCGCTGCCGGAGGCCCCGCCCGACCGGGAAAGACAGGTCACCCTCACCGACCCCAAGGGCCAGAAGAGCCGCATCCGCATCGGCGAGGCCGAGGGCGGGTGGCTCGCCGACTGCGGGCTGCCCGAGGCGCCGGGCTTCTACGAGCTCGACAGCGGCCCCGGCGGCGAGACGATCCGCCTGGCCGTCAACGTCGACCCCACCGAGTCGGACGTCCGCCCGCTGACGGCCGAGAAGCTCCAGGCCGTGCTGAACGAGACACCGGTAAAGCTGCTGCCGCCCGCCGAGATAGGCGCGACCATCAAGGCCGGGCGGAGAGGGCTGGAACTGTGGCGCATCCTGATGCTCGCCGCGCTCGCCGTCCTGGCGCTGGAAAGCTTCCTGGCGTGGCGCTTCAGCCGGCGGATGGAAGCCTCGACGGTCGACTTCGGGCGCACCGGGCGCGAAGCGCTGCTGGCCGGGAGCGCCCGGGCGGCGCCCGCCGAGCAGGCCGCCTAGAGACACACGATGATCAAGTGGCTGCTGAGACTCAACGACGTCCAGACGATCACTGACTCGCAGTGGTACCTCCGGCTCAACTGGCCGAAGATCGTGCTGCTGCTGGCGGTGATCGCGGCGGGGGTCTACGTCGTGATGCTCTACCGCCGCGAGCGGACGCTCCGCCGGCGGCGCCGCGCGCTGCTGGCGTCGCTGCGGACCGCCATCTTCGCCGTCATCCTCCTGCTGCTGTTCGAGCCGGTCGTGGCCCTCAGCACCGTCGTGGAGCTGCCCCGCACCGTCCTGGTCCTCGTGGACGCCTCCGACAGCATGAACATCCGCGACGACCGCCAGCGCGTGGACGACCGCAAGGCCGCCGCCTTCGGCCTGGGCAAGATCGCCCACGACCAGCTCGGCGGCGACGTGCCCCCGCGCGTGCTGGAGGAATCCGCCCGCGCCTCGCGCCTCGAACTCGCCAAGGCGCTCCTCAAGCACCCCACCGCCAACGTCTTCCAGCAGCTCGCCCAGAACTACCAGGTGCGCTACTTCACCTTCGGCGAGCAGCTCGAGCCGCCCAAGGGCAAAGGCGAGACCAGCGCCGACAAGGTCCAGGACATGACGGCCGAGGGACGGTTCACCCGCCTCGGGACCGCCCTCGACGAGGTCACCTCCCGGTTCAGCGGGCAGAGCATCTCCGGCGTGATCCTGCTGACCGACGGTGCGGCCAACGGGCCGGTCAAGCTCGCCGAGATCGCCGAGCGGATGAAGGAGCGCGCCACGCCGGTGTTTCCCGTCGGGCTGGGGCTGGCGTATCCACCCGACATCCGCCTCGACGCGGTGATCGTGCCGGAGACCGTGTTCATCAAGGACGAAGTGCCCGTGCGGGTGCAGTTGTCGTCCACGGGGTTCGCCAACCGCCGGGCGGAAGTGGTGCTCAAGCTCAACGGGCGGGAGACCGCCTCGCAGACGCTGAAGCTCACCGGGGAGGCGCAGTTCGCGCAGCTGATCTTCAAGCCGGAGGTCAAGGCCGACGCCGCGGACCTCAGCGTGGAGGTCCGCCCGGTGGGCCTGGGAGCCGCGCCCGGGGAGGGCGGGCCGCTCCGCGAGGCCAGTGAGGACAACAACCAGATCAGCCGAACCGTCCGCGTGCTGGACCAGAAGATCAAGGTGCTGTACGTGGAGGGCAAGCCGCGGTGGGAGTATCGCTACCTGCGCCGCGTGCTGCTGCGCGATCACCGGCTGGACGTGAAGTTCCTGATGGCGGAAGGCGACAAGGAGCTGGCCCTGCACGGCGGGGGGCGCTACCTGATGAACTTCCCGCTGGAGCGTGACCAGGCGTTCGCGTTCGACCTGGTGATCATCGGCGACGTGCCGAGGAAGAACCTGACGCTCTTCCAGATGCAGCGGATCGCGGAGCTCGTCCGCGAGCAGGGCGGGTCGTTCCTGATGCTCGCGGGCATGGAGTACGCCCCGGTGAGCTACGTGGGCACGCCGCTGGCGGATCTGCTGCCCGTCCGCGCCCGCGCCGACGGGTGGGAGCCCGTGGGCGACATGATCCACCCCGCCGTCACGCCCGAGGGCACCGTCAGCGCGGTGGTTTCGCTGGAGTTTCCCGAGCGCGAGAACAGCCGGCTGTGGTCGCAGGTCCGCCCGATGTACCAGCTTCCGCGCCTGGACGGCATCAAGCCGGGCGCCACGGTGCTGCTGGAGCTGTCGCAGGCCAAGGCCCCCACGGCCGCCATGGGCCAGCCGAGGGAGAACTACCCCCTGGTGGCGTGGCAGCGCTACGGGCGGGGGCGGACGATGTACGTCGGCACCGACCAGCTTTGGCGGCTGCGGTTCAAGCAGGGCGACAAGTACCACGCCCGCTTCTGGGGGCAGGCGATCCGGTTCCTGACGCTGTCGCGCCTGCTGGGGGGCAACACGCGCATCCGCCTGGAGACGGGCCGCTCCCAGTACCGCCAGGAGGAGCGCGTGCAGATCAGCGCGAACGTCCTCGACGAGGCCTACTCGCCCATCATCGCCGATGCGTTCGACGTCATCCTCCAGCGTCAGGGGCCCCAGATGGAGACGTTCCCCGTCCGGCTCGAGCCCGTCGAGGGCATGCCCGGGCTGTTCCAGGGCTTCTTCGTGCCCAAGCAGGCCGGACGCTACGAGCTGCGCGCCCCGGACGCCGGCGAGAAGGTCGCCAACACGGTCCAGATCAACGTGGAGGCCGTCGCCCTCGAGCGCCGCGAGCCGGCCATGCAGGAGGAGGACCTCAAGATGCTCGCCGAGCGCTCCGGCGGAAAGTACTTCCGCGTGACCGACGTGCCCCAGTTGACCGAGAAGCTCGCCGGCGAGCCGCGGATCACCACGGCGCGATTCACGAAGGAGCTGTTCGACCTGCCCGTGCTGTTCGTGCTGCTGCTGGTGCTGATGGGCGCCGAATGGCTGCTGCGACGGCGCTTCGACCTGGTCTGACCGCC
>CAZMDT010000309.1:0-4210 GCA_964564965.1 uncultured Planctomycetaceae bacterium
CGTCAACTCCGCACGACTCGCCGGCATGATCGCCCGCCAGTACGGCGGCGGGGGCGTGGTCGACACGGCCGGCTGCGTGCTCGCCTCCGACGCGTTCTTCCCGTTCCCCGACAGCCTCGACTGGGCCGTCGAGGCCGGCGCCACCGCCGTCATCGAGCCCGGCGGCTCGAAGAAGGACGCCGACGTCATCGCCCGCGCCGACGAGCTCGGCCTCGCGATGATCTTCACCCACGCGCGGCACTTCAACCACTAGCCGCGCCCCACGCGCAGCGGGGCCTCCCGATGATCCAGCTTTACTGGAAGAACGCCACCGACAAGGCCGTCGGGCCCGAGCACGGCGTCACCGAGGGCGACCTGGCCGACCTGGAGACGCGCCTGACCGCCGCCCACGAGGCCGTCATGCGGCAGGTGCGGGCCCGCGCCCTCGGCTACGCCACGCTGCCCGTCCGGCGCGACTACCGCGACCAGGTGATGGCCCTGGTGGACCGCTACCGCGCCGCCGCCACCGACGTGGTCGTCCTGGGCATCGGCGGCAGCGCGCTGGGGAACCTCGCCCTCCACGCCGCCCTCAACCCCGTCACCCACAACTACCTGTGCGACCGCCGGCACGGCGGCGTCCGCCTCTGGGTGCTCGACAACGTCGACCCCGCCCTCGTCGGCGACACGCTCAAGCTGCTCGCCCGCCGCATGAAGACCACCGTCTTCAACGTCATCTCCAAAAGCGGCGAGACCGCCGAAACCGCCAGCCAGTTCCTCATCGTCCGCGACCTCCTGCGGAGCCGCCTCGGCGCCGCCTGCGCCGGCCGCATCGTCGCCACCACCGACGCCGAGAAGGGCACGCTGCACGACATCGCCCGCGCCGAAGGCTACGCCACGCTGCCCGTCCCCGGCGACGTCGGCGGACGCTTCAGCGTGCTGTCGCCCGTGGGGCTTTTCAGCGCGGCCATGACCGACATCGACATCGACGACCTGCTCGCCGGGGCGGCGGCGATGAAGCAGCGCGTGGAGGCCGACGCCCGCGGGGGCGGCTGGCGGCGGAATCCGGCGTGCGTCCTGGCGGCCGTCAAGTACCTGATGGCCGACCGCAAGGGCAAGCCGATGCACGTGATGATGCCGTACTCGAACCGGCTCTACCTGCTGGCGGACTGGTACCGCCAGCTCTGGGCGGAGTCGCTGGGCAAGCAGACGGACCGGGCGGGCCACGACGTCCACGTCGGCCCCACGCCCATCAAGGCGCTCGGAACCACCGACCAGCACAGCCAGGTGCAGCTCTACCGCGAGGGCCCCAACGACAAGCTCGTGGTCTTCCTCGAGGTGCAGAAGCACCCGCGCGACGTGAGGGTGCCCGACGCCTTCGAGGACGTGCCCGGCCTCGCCTATCTGCGCCGCGCCCGGCTCAGCAAGCTCATCAACGCCGAGAAGCGGGCCACCGAGTACGCCCTGACCGTCTCCCATCGCCCCAGCGTCACGCTCCGCTTCGACGCCATCACCGCCGGAGAGGTCGGGCAGTTCATCTACCTCTACGAGTTCACCACGAGCCTGATGGGCGAGCTGCTGAACATCAACGCGTACGATCAGCCGGCCGTCGAACTCGGGAAGCAGGCGACGTTCGCCCTGATGGGCCGGGACGGCTACCAGGACCTCGCCCGCAAGATCAGCCGCTTCAAGCGGATCGACAAGAACTACCTGGCATAGCGGAAAAGGGGGGACAGGCTGCTTTTTGAGCCAATGCCGGAGCGGCAGACGCTCGGGGAAGCTGGCTCAGATGACAGGCCTCTCGCTCCCCCGCCCGCCAGAAAGTAGCCTGTCCTCCTTTTCGCCCCCGAGCTGACGGCCGTGGCCCAGACGCACGGGGCGGCGTGGATCGACCCGGCCCACGACCCGGCCGGGAATCCCAAACCACGGGACTTCGCTCGGGGCTCAGCATGACGGCCCCCCGCCCGGGGGCCGGTCCCGGCGCGCCGGCGGGAACGCGGACAGGGCCGGGGCGGGCTATGCCACGAAGCCACGTCGCTGGAGCTGAACCACCCACTCGGGCGTCTGGCGCAGATACGCCTCCACATACTTGCGGCGCGTGAAGTAGTACAGCGCGTTGAGTCCCTGGAAGATCACTGTGGCCGCGATCAGGCCGCCGTAGAACGCCAGGGAAAGCGTCCGGTAAAGCTGGTTGATCGAGCCGAGGGGCCCGGCCAGCATCGGCTCGCCGGCCATCGCCTCGGCATACGGATCCGGGCCCCACAGGGACCGCCCAAGCATCCACCCGGCGTAACCGATCACCAGCGCCATCAGCCCCAACTGGTTCCAGCCCAGCACACGGCAAGCGCGGACGTCGAAACGGCCCAGCATCGCCCGGCCGCGGAACTCGTTCCAGGCGGCCAGCCCCAGGCCGGCGCCCATGATCAGCCCGATGACATCGAACTCACCAGACACCAAGCTGACGGCCGCGAATAGAAACGAGCCGACCGAAAAAACGGCCAGAATGCGCCCGTTGGCCGTCGCGACGCTCCCGGCCTTCCGGATCTTCTTCGCCCGCAGCGTCGCCTGCGTGATCTGGGCGAGGTGCTCCGGCGTCAGCGGAGCCGTCGGGTCGGCCTGTGCCCGCGGGGGCAGGGGCGGCGGGGCTGTGGTCATCCGGCATTCTCCGTTTCCCCGATCGGTCGACCGGTAAGGCCGGCCGCTTCCGGGACCCACAGGTGCGGATTTCGCCCTTCCGCGATCCACCTGGGTTTCTGCACGCGCCGTTCGTGCCGCCCGCCGGGGTCGAACTCGGCGCTCCGGAAGCCGAGAACGATGCGATCTGCGACGGCCTGTCCCGGAAGATCGCTGGCGAGGCACAACACGTTCCCATCAATATGCCTCCTCGACATGTCAGCCGTCAACTCATCGCTGCACAGGGACGCCCGAACGCCCGGCACCTTGTTGGCCGCGATGCAGACGCCCACGCCACTTCCGCAGACCAGAATGCCCCACTTCGCCCCCCCCCCAACGCCACGGTCTCCGCCGCCGTGAACGCCAGGTCCGGGTAGTCGCAGCTTGGCGGCATGTCAGTCCCGAGGTCGAATACCCGGGAGCCTTGTCTGCCCGGCAAAGCGGCCACTGACTGTTTCAGGGCATACCCCCTGTGGTCGGCCGCCAGTGCGATCGAGAGCAGAAAAGGGTCAGGAACTGCTCTGTTGAAAGCAGCGGAATAGACGCCAAAGGATCATCAGGTTGATGGCCAGGACGCGCCGAGCGATCTGGCGGTCGATGCTGTGGCGCTTGCGGCTGCGAACGGCACAGCCCAGAAGGCGCTTGAGCATGCTGAAGTCGGTCTCGACCTGCCAGCGTTGCCCGTATTCCGCAACGGGCCAGTGGTCCTTGAGCCGTTGACGGAAGAAGCCTCGCGTCTGGGCGCTGGGCGTGTTGGGCGGCCGGCCCCGCTGGGGCGGGATGATCCCCAGCACGCCGAGTTGCCGGTAGAGGAACTCGTGATGATCCTCGGCGTCGTAGCCGGCGTCGGCCAGCAGGGCCTTGAAGCGATGGCGTCGGTGGGCCTGGCGGCTGAGGCGGTGCAGCTCGAGGTCGTCGGGCTTGGGGCCTCGGTCCATCACGATGCCGAGGAACAGGTGGGTTCGAACGTCGATGACGGCGGATAACTTTGGGTACCGATGGTACTTGCGGCCTGTACGACGGCCGAAGTACGGCGAGGCGCTGGAGGACTCCAGCCCCGTCGAATCCACGGCCGCCAGCTCCGAGTCCGGCCCGATCAGCCCCCGGCGACGGGCGAGTCCAATCGTGGCGTCCAGCAGCCGTGAAGAGCCCCCTTTTTCAGCAGCCGGCGTTCGGCGTAGCAGAGCGTGGAGTAGTGCGGCACGTGCCGCAGGCCGATGGCGTCGCGCAGTTCTTTCCATCGGCTCAGCCAGGTGACCACGCCGCGGTAGTCGAGTCTGAAGAACTGCTTGAGGATCAGGCAGGCGAACAGTTGCGGCTGGGTGTAAGTGTGGCGCCTCTTGGGGCAGGAGTAGTCGGCCAGGGCCTCCTTGCCCGCCTCCACGGCCGCCTGGCCCAACGCGATGGGGTCCTTCGTCGTCCGTCACATGTTGGCCATATCAACAAACGAAAGCCGAACGCATGAGTGATTTCAACAGAGCAGGTCCTGACCCCTTTCTCTCCCTCCCGCCAACGTCCGGCCGGGGCCTTGCCGGTCGGCCGGGGCGGCCGAGGGGGAAAC
>CAZMDT010000310.1:0-4201 GCA_964564965.1 uncultured Planctomycetaceae bacterium
CGCCCATGCCGAGGATGCGGCTGGCCATGCGGTCGGCGTGGAACTCCTCCAGAGCATCGAGCTTCTCGCCGACGCCGATGAACTTGATGGGCTTTCCGGTGACGGCCTTCACCGACAGGGCCGCCCCGCCGCGGGCGTCGGAGTCGAACTTCGTGAGGATCACGCCGTCCAGCTCGAGCCGCTCGTTGAACTCCTTGGCGCTGTTGACGGCGTCCTGGCCGGTCATGGCGTCGCAAACGAGGTAGATCTGGTGGGGGCTGACGGCCCGGGCAATGTCCTCCGCCTGCCTCATCATTTCCTCGTCGATGTGCAGGCGACCGGCGGTGTCGATGATCACCACGTCGCGCTCCTGCTCGTCCGCCCAGGCGAGCGAGCTGCGGGCCACGCGAACGGGGTTCTTCTCGCCCTCGACGGCGAAGGTCGGCACGCCGACGTGCTCGCCCACGATGCTGAGCTGCTCGACGGCGGCCGGACGCTGGAGGTCGCACGCCACCAGCGCCGGATGCTTGCCCTGCTTGATGACGTGCCGCGCCAGCTTGCCGCAGGTGGTGGTCTTGCCGGAGCCCTGGAGCCCCGCCATCATGATGACGGTCGGCGGGGGCGTGACGTAGTAGATCCGCGTGTCCACCGGGCCCATCAGCTCAGTCAGCTCGTCCTGGACGATCTTGACCATGAGCTGGCCCGGATGGAGGCTCTTGATGACCTCCGTCCCGGTCGCCTTCTGAACCACGTGATCGCAGAACTCCCGCGCGACCTTGTAGTTGACGTCGGCCTCCAGCAGGGCGCGCCGCACCTCGCCCATGGCATCCCGCACGTTCTGCTCGCCGATCCGCCCGCGCCCGGAGAGCTTCCGGAACACGTCCGAGAACCTTGCTGCCAATGCTTCGAACATTCCGTGCGAGTATAGCAGAAAGCCCCAGGCCCCAAAAGCATCCCCGGTCGGCGCGGCCCGGCGCCAACGGGACCCGAGGCGCGCGGTCTTCCGATCGCGGGTGCGCGGACGCTCTGGTTGCCGGCGGGCCGGTCCATGGTATGATTCGCCCATGGCCGACATCCGCCCGAGCGTTCTCCTGATCGTCACGGACCAGCATCGTCACGATTTCGTCGGGTATCGCGGCGCCCACTGGCTGCGAACGCCCAACATGGACCGGATCGCCGGCTTGGGGGTCGCCTTCACTCACTGCTACGTGAACTCGCCGGTATGCGGCCCGGCCCGGTGTGCCCTGGCGACGGGAAAGCAGCCGCACCGCATCGGATGCCTGACCAACGCCGATGCCCTCCCGCTGAGCCATCGGACGTTCTACCAGCAGCTCCGTGACCACAACTACTGGACCGGGTTCGTCGGCAAGCTCGACCTGGCAAAGGTCGCGCTGGACTTTCCCGGCGGCGGGCGCGCGATGCGGTCCGACGGGGCCTCGCCGGAGCACTTCGCGTTTGGCTTTTGCCAACCGGTGGAGATCGTCGCGGGGATGGCGGGCGACCTCGACCGGGACAGGCTGTTCGGGCGCCACCTGCAACACCTCGGCCTGCTGGAGCAGTGGGTCGCGGACCGAAAGAGCCGGATTCCGCGCGAGTCGATCGTTGCCGTGAGCAATTTCAGCCACGGGCGCGTGGACCTCCGCCACGAGGCCATGCCCCCAGGCTGGGTCCGCGACGTCTGCCACGATTCCCCCCTGCCGGCCGAGGCGCACGCGGACGTCTTCGTCGGCGAGCAGTCCGTGCGCTGGCTTGAGGAGGTCCCGACGGTCGCCCCGTGGTTCCTTCAGGTGAACTTCATGGGCCCGCACGACCCGTTCGACCCGCCTCGGGAATATGCTGATCGCTGCCGCGACGCCGACGTCCCGGAGCCCATCCCGGCCGAGTACGCCGGCAAGCCCGAGTGGGTTGCACGCCGGTTCATCACCGACGACCCGGAGCAAATCCGCTTCTCACGGCGGCAGTATTCCGCGATGGTCGAGATGATCGACCACCAGATCGGACGGATGCTCGACGTGCTGGAGCGGCGCGACATGCTGGACAGCACGATCGTAATCTTCACGGCCGACCACGGCGAGATGCTGGGAGACTTCGGGCTATACATCAAGCACGTGCCCTACGAGGCCTCGGCGCGCGTGCCGCTGGCGATGTTCGGCCCGGGCATCCCGTCGGGGCGGACCGCCGACGCGCTGGTTGAGTGGATTGACCTGAACCCGACAATCTGCGAACTGGCCGGCGTGCCGCCGCTGGAGCGGACGGACGCGAAGTCGCTGCTGCCTGTCCTGCGGGACCCATCCCGGCGGCATCGGGAGACGGTCCTCTGTTGCGAGCAGCACTTCCGATCGCTGCGCGACGCGCGATGGAAGCTCGTGCTCAGCCAGAACGACGTGACCGAGCTGTACGATCTCGATGCGGATCCTCAAGAGATGCAGAACCTGGCGGCCGGCGGGCGACGCGAATGCGCCAGTGAGGCCCGGCGGCTATCCGGACTGATGGCCAGGCGAATGGCCGAGGGCGGCTGGCTGCGATGACCGCACGACCTGCGCCGGGGACGGCCCCGGCAGCAAGCCGCGTTTCCAGGCGGGCGGAGCCGCCCCATGTACGACGGGAGAACCATGAGCACCTACACACTCCAACGCGAGATTCCGGCTGAAGACGGTTACGACGTCCTTGTCGCGGGGGGCGGACCGGCGGGAACGGCCGCCGCGGTCTGCGCGGCAAGGCTCGGCGCGCGCGTGCTGCTGGCCGAGGCGACGGGCTGCCTGGGAGGCATGGGCACCTCGGGCCTTGTGAACGCGTTCGACCCGATGGCCGACGGCAAGCGGATGCTGGTCGGCGGATTCATGCGGGAAGTCGTTGAAACGATGTACGACCGGGGGTTCCTCGCGCCCCAGGTCACGCCTGACTTCTGGCTGAAGCATTACCACCGCTGGACGCCCTTCCGCTGCGAGGGCCTGAAGCTCGTCCTCGACGAGTTCGCGAAGGAAGCGGGGGTGGATGTCCGCTTCTTCACGCGGCTGATCGACGCGGACGCAAACGCTGAGGCCGGGACCGTGCGCGGGGCAGTCCTGAACAACGTGGAGGGATACCGGTACATCCCGGCGAAGGCCTTCATCGACGCCACGGGCGATGCGGTCCTCTCGTTGCTGTGCGGCGTTGAGTGCAGAGAGGCGGGGCGAGACACCGACAGGATCATGCCGGCAACGCTGGCCTCGCTCCACACGGGCATCGCCTGGGACCGGCTGGGCAACCAGCATGAAGCGCTCGACCGGGCCGTTGCGCAAGGCCACTTCACACAGGCGGACAGGCATCTGCCCGGCCTGTCCCGCGTGGGTGACAGCGTGGGCTACCTGAACGGCGGGCACGTCTTCGACCTTGATGCGCTGAGATGCAGGAGCCTGACCGACGGGATCATGCTCGGCCGGAAGATCGTCCGGGAGTACGTGGAGTTCTACAGGAAGTTCGTCCCCGGCTGCGAGAACATGGAACTCGTGACGACCGCGTCGCTGATGGGAATCCGTGAGTCGCGGCGCATAGTCGGGCAGTACGAGCTGACCATCGATGATTACCTGTCACGCCGGCAGTTCCCCGACCAGATCGGCCTGTTCAACAAGTTCGTGGACGTCCACCCATACGATACCTCGGCGACGGAATGGGAGCGGTTCCAACGGGAGCACGTCGGCATGCGCCTGGGGGAGGGCGAATGCTTCGGCATCCCCTACCGCATCCTCGTGCCAAAGGGCTGGAGCAACCTTTGGGTAGCGGGCCGGTGCAACTCCAGCGATGTTCTCGTCCACGGATCCATCCGCGTCATGCCGGCGGCGGCGATGATGGGGCAAGCGGCAGGAACCGCGGCTGTTCAGGCAATCGAGACGCGGCAGCCCGCCTTCGCCATCGACACGGAACAGCTCGTGGCGACGCTCAGGCGGCAAGGCGCCTACCTTCCGACGCACGGATCGGCCGATCAGGGGGCCGCGGCGGATGCGGGCAGGGCGCGCGGTTGAGGGCCGCCGGCGGCGTCCCGGCAGCCTGATGCCGTCCAGCCCATCGCCCCGCCGGACTGTTCAGGTCATCGCCGGGCCCAACGCGCTGGACGCACGGGCCGCCGCCGTGATACGCTCTCGTCCATGGTTGCGGACGAGGTCACCATCACGCCCGTCATCGGGCTGGAGATCCACGTCGAGCTGGCGACGGCCACGAAGATGTTCTGCCGGTGCCGGAACCG
>CAZMDT010000311.1:0-4195 GCA_964564965.1 uncultured Planctomycetaceae bacterium
GATCCGCAGTGGGCTTACGTCAGCTACGGCATTAACGCGTACCTGGGCCGGGGGGGCAACGACTGGCGGACCGACCGCGTGCTGCTGCCCGACTGGACCATCCTCATCAGCCCGAACAACGCCTCGAAGGCCTCGCACACGGCCGTCTGGAACTACACGCACCCGGACGCTCACCGCCACCGCGGCTACCGGGCGATGTACTCCTTTTGCGACGGCCATGCCGAGGCCAAGACGTTTCGGGAGATGTTTGAGATCGACTACGACCCGGATTGGACGTACGAGGAGCACTGGATCGCCGTGCGCCCGGAGTTCTCCGAGACCCACGATTGGGAGTGGGGCAACGACGCCAGCGGCGAGCAGTTCGACCACTGGGTCCCGTGGGTGCGGGACGGTGTGTTCAACCAATGGGGAAACAAGTAGCACACACGCCTCCGCCGCGGGCGGCAGGCAGGCGAGCCGCCGGAAGCATGCCGGCTGCGACAACCGACATGAAGCATCGCGGATTCACGCTGATCGAGCTGTTGGTGGTCATCGCCATCATCTCGGTGCTGCTGCTGATTCTGGCGCCCTCGCTGGAGAGCGCCCGCGAGCTGACGCGCCGGACGATCTGCAGCAGCAACCTGCACACGCTCGGCACCGCCTTCGAGCTGTATGCCGAGGACTGGGGCGTTTACACGTCCGGCGAGCGGCTGGAGACGCACTCGGTGGGCTGGCAGAAGGCGCTGAGCCGGGCCGGGGTGATCAAGCTCAAATCCGGCGACACCGGGCAGACCGGCAGGTTGGACCTCTCCTGCCCCGAGACTGCGGGGCTGAACGTCCGCAACAAGTACGTCATCAACGCGCACCTGCGCGCATGGCAGGGGTGGGGCAAGGGATGGCGGCGCAAGGCGGCGTCCGACTTCCGCGCCGAGGTCCCCCCGGACCGGCACGTGATGGCCCATGACGGCTATAGCTGCTGGGGCTACGACCAGTGGCCCGCCGACCATCGCGAGTGGGGCTCCGATAACACCATGGTCTGCCCGAAGAGGCACTTCTACATCCACGGGGCGGACAAGTTCTACGGCCCGACGGAAAACGGCGGCCAGGGCGCGTTTCGTCGGCTACATCCCGTCGGCGGGACGCTCGGCTCCACCATCTCCTTCAACGACGGCCACGTCGAGCTGATCGAAGACCTCGGGTACAGCGATGCCTACTACGAGGACCCGCGGACCGAGTGGCGACCGCGTTGAGCCGGGAAGGGCCCGCCGGGGCGGGCGAAGCCTGGCCGCACTGACGCTTGCGGCGGCACGACCTGCCTGCTAGAGTAGTATCCGTCCGGGTACCGACAGGGACGCCCGGCGCTCACGTCTTGACAAGGAGAACGCCATGAAGCGCGCATTGCCTGTGCTGCTCTTCCTGGTGGGGGTGGCCGGAGGCTGCCCCGCCCCCACCGTGATGACCGAGTACGAGTACGACGGGATCACGTTCGCCGCCGGCGGGAAGATCGTCGCGGCGAACCCAGGCGGTGGCGGGAACCCCCACCCGCGCCTGCAGATCGAGATCCGAACCAGGTTCCTGGAGGTGTCGCCCTGGGTGCTCAACCGGGTCGGTCTGGAGTGCTGGATGGGGACAGAGCGCTGCCCCGCCTCGACGGTGCAGGATGCCTCGGGGACGACCTGGCCCGTGCCGATCTTTGTGACGGCTGGAGGCGGGGGCGGCGGAGGGGTCACGGCCGACGTCATCACCGGCGGCGGGGGAGGCCGGCGGACGGGCCTTGACCTCGACCTCGGACTGGTCATCCCGCCGCTGAGCTTCAACGGCCCGCCGACGTTCCTTTCTACAGTCGCTTCCGACCTGCAGCTCGACCTGTTCCTGAAGGCGGTGGAAGACCGGCGCCACACCACACATCTGCTGACCGAGCCGCGCGTGGCCACCGCCAACAGGCCGGAGCCCGTTCTCACGATCGACCGCAACACCCCGTTCGTCGCCCTCACCTTCGAGGTCAAGCCCGAAGTCGACTCCGGTGAGTCCCATGTCCGGATCAACCTGATCCCGGTGATGGTTCCGACCGACCCGGTGGCCTACGAGGCCGCCCGGAAGCCCGTGATTGAGAACCGGACGTTCACCGAGACCTTCACGCTCGAGGAGAATCAGACGGTGAGCGTCGTGGGCCTTCTGGAAGAGGAGCGCCCGCTGGCGAAGAAGATTCCGATTCTCGGTGACGTTCCGTACCTCGGAATGCTGTTCAGCAGGCATGAGCGCGAGAACACAAAGACCGATATCGTCGTCTTCGCGACGCCCATGATCCTCGACTCGCCCGAGGAATGACGCCGTGGACCGTTGATGCCCGGTCCGTGCGCACCCCATCGGAAGGAGACCCACCATGGCAGCTACAGGACGCACTCGGCACAGGGCCGTGCGGTTCGCGGTTTTGGCCGGCGCTTTGTCCGCGCTGGCGATCTGGGCTTTCGCCCAGCAGGCGGGCGGGCCGGGCGGAATTGACCGCGAGGTCCACCGGCAGACCTCGCAAGAGTACCTCGAGTGGCAGCGCTTCTACTGGGAGGAGGCGCGGCGGGCGCAGCACGAAGTCGACCGCCAGATCGCCCTGGAGAAGGCTCGGTGTGCGGAGCAGGAGGCACGGAAGCACGCGGAGCAGGCAGGGCCGGTGGCTGAGCACGAGTACTGGCGGGAGCAGGCCCGCATCCACAGGGAGCACGCGCGGAACTGCCCGGCGGGATCCGACGAGCGGAAAGCCCACCAGGAGTATGCTGACTCGTGCGACAAACAGGCCAGCGCCAAGTTGGACGAGGCGCACCGGAAGGCGGAGACCGATCCGGCCGTCCGGGAGGACCTCAGCAACCATTACCGCCGAGAGGCCGAGGCCCGCAGGGAGGAGGCAAGGCGCTACCGGGAGAAGGGCTGGAACGACCTTGCCGACAGGGCGGATAAGCAGGCGGAGGGCTGCGAGGAGGCTGCCGATCGGTACGGCACCCCGCCCAGCGGCGGCGCGAAGGGCGGAAAGGGCAAAGGGGGGAAGAAGTCCCCATCTCTCGAGAACAGCAAGAAGGACACGGAGGAGAAGCTGAAGAAGCAGGCGGAGACCTTGGAGAAGGACATCAGGAACACGCCTAACCTCAGCCACGAGGCCCGGCGGCGCATCCTGACGGAGCTCCAGGGCCTGCGGGCCGGGGAAGGTAAGCCCGGCGATCAGGTGGACGCGCAGCGCAGGGACCTCGTTGATCGCTATGGGAAGATCGGGGACGCCGTGGATGCGTGGAAGAAGACGCTCGAGAAGAAGAAGTCCGAGACCGTGAAGAAGAGCGGCGACAAGAAGGGCGTGGCGAAGGCGGCGAACAAGAGGACGGCGGCGGAGTGCCTGGACTGGGCGCAATACTACTACATGATGGCCCGGCGGGCCGACACGCCCGAGGAGCGGGAGGAGGCCCTGGCGAAGGCGAGGGAATACGAGAGGCAGGGCCTGGAAGCGGCCCGGGAGGCCGGGCCCGTTGCCGAGGCGGAGTACTGGCACCAGCGCGCCGCCATCATGCGGTCCGAGGCGGCTCACACGGGAGGCCACGGCAAGGGGGAGGCCTGGGAGGCCGTCGCCGGGGATTGCGACAAGAACGCCGGCAAGGCCATGGACGAAGCCCACCGGAAGGCCGAGACAGACCCGGCCGTCCGCGAGGACCTGCGCGACCACTATCGGAGCGAGGCGGAGCGCCACCGGGCTGAAGCCCGGCGCTACCACGAAAGGGCCGACAACGGCGAGATCAGCCGGGCGGCTGCGGAGGCCCTCGCCACGGACGCCGAGCGAAAGGCAGCCGGGTGTGACGAAGCTGCCGAAAGATACTCCAAGCCGCCCGAGTAGGGCGCCGCGCGTCCGGCAGCCCCGGCGCGCCGGGGGCGCACCAGGGGCGCGCCGCCGATCTGTGACGGGCCACAGCCCGAAGGGACAGTAATATGAGACTGCTCACCATCGTGCTGCTCAGTGCTCTGATCGCGGCTTCCGGGTGCGCCTCTTCATCCGAGGCGTCCCCGACCCCCGGTGCGACCCCGCTGGCCGCCACGCCCGGGTGGGTAGAGGTTCAAGCCAGGGCGATCGTGCTCCAGGCCCGGCGGCGGCTGCCGGAAGCGGACGCGGAGATGCGGGTGGTCGCCGCCCGCGAGGCCGGCTGGACTGCGCGCGAGGGCCGCGCCGTCGTCGCGGTGGAGTTCG
>CAZMDT010000312.1:0-4159 GCA_964564965.1 uncultured Planctomycetaceae bacterium
TGACGTCGGGTCGGCGCTGGCGCAGCAGGCGCCGCAGCGTGCGGCCGGCCCGCCAGTCGCGCCAGGGGTGGATGGCCCGCCGCAGGCCGTCGAGGACGACGACGGCGTAGCCGCCGGCGCGGGCGCGGTCGAGCAATTGCCCCTCCGGCCCGAGCGGCGGCCCGGTGATGAGCGTGACCTCGTGCCCGCGGGCGTGCAGGCCCTCGCAGGTCAGCAGCGTGTTCTCCTGGGCGCCGCCCAGGATCAGCCGCGTGATGACGTGGCAGATTCTCATGCGCCGCCCGGCAATTATGACAAGTGCGCCGGGGCATTTCACCGAAACAGTATCCCGCGGCCCCGCGCGGCGGCATAATCCCTCCCATGCCCGACCCGGCACACCAGGAGCGCGAGCGGTTCTTCGGCGCGGCCAAGCTCGTGGCGGCGCTGACGATGCTCTCCCGGCTGCTGGGCATGGTCCGCGACATGGCCATCGTCGCCCTCGGCGCCACCCGCGCCACCGACTCGTTCTGGACGGCGTTCTCCATCCCCAACCTGTTCCGGCGCCTGTTCGGCGAGGGCGCCATGTCAGCGGCCTTCGTCCCCGTCTTCACCGAGGTCGCCGAGACCGAGGGCTGGGACAGGGCCCGGCTCGTCCTCGCCAACGCGGCGGGGCTGCTGGCGGTGATCCTGGCGGCGGTGGTGGTGGCGGCGGAGCTGGTGCTGGCGGGGCTGTGGGCCGCCGACCCGGGCGACGCGGACCGGGCGCTGCTGCTGAAGCTCGCGATGATCATGCTGCCGTTCATGTTCACCATCTGCCTGCTGGCGCTGGGGTCGGCGGCGCTGAACTGCCGGGGTCACTTCGCGTACCCGGCCCTGGCGCCGGCGCTGCTGAACGTGTGCCTCATCGCCGCGGCGTTCGCGGCGCACCGGTTCCTGACCGGGCGGGAGGGGTGGCAGCTTGGCGTGCTGGCGGGGGCCGTCGTCGTCGCGGGGGCGGTGCAGCTCGCCGGGGTGATCTGGCTGCTGCGCCGGGCGAAGCTGGCCGCCGCGCCGCGCCTCCGCCCCCTGCTGGCGCCCGTGAGGCGCATCGCCCGCCTCGTGGTGCCGACGATGGTCCCCCTCGGCGTGCTCCAGTTCAGCGCGTTCTTCAGCCGCATCTACGCCTGGTGGATGACGGCCACCCCCGAGGCCCCCCAGGTTCACGTGCTCGGGTTCGCCATCAACCGCCCGCTGAGCCCCGGCGTGGTCACGTGCCTCTACGCGGGCGTGCGCCTCTACATGTTCCCGCTGGGGATTCTGGCGATCTCGCTGGCGACGGCGGTGTTCCCGCTGCTGAGCCGCTACGCCGCCCGGCGCGACATCGCGGGCCTGCGCGACACCACCAACCGCGCCCTCCGCCTGAGCCTGTTCCTCGGGCTGCCCGCCGGGGTGGCGCTGATCCTGCTCGCCGAGCCGTCCATCGCCCTCATCTACCGCCACGGGCGCTTCGACGACGTGGCGCGGGCGGCCGCCATCCTCCGCATGTACAGCCTCGGCATGTGGGCCTACTTCGCCCATCACATCCTGCTGCGGGCGTTCTTCGCCCAGAAGGACACCGCCACCCCGATGAAGGTGTCGTGCAGCCTGGCCGCCGTGGACATGCTGCTGGTGGCGACGCTGATCTTCACGCCGCTGGGCGCGGCGGCCATCGGGCTGTCGACGGCCCTCACCGCCTCCACCACCGTCCTGCTGCTCGCGTGGGTCCTGCACCGCCGATGGGGAAGGCTCGGGCTGCGGGGCATTCTCCTGTCGCTGGCCCGCACGGCGGGGGCGACGGCGGCGATGGCCGGGGCGATCCTGCTGGCGTGGTGGGCGGTGGCCGCCCCGGCGCAGCGCCTGGCCCGGGCCGCCGGACGCCGATGGATCGAGCCCGGCGCCGTCGCCGTCGTGTGCATCGTCGCGGGCGCGGCAGCCTACCTCGGCGCCGCCGCCCTCCTCCGATCTCCCGAGCTGCGGGCGCTTCGCCGCCGCCGCGAGGACACGGGCCGCGCGGGCGGAACCTATAATGGCACATCCGATGGCCGAGAACCCGACAACAAGGGCTGATTCCTCGCACCCGCCGCCCGAGTACGCCGCGCTCGGGCGCGACGAGCTCGAGCGACGCATCGGCGACTGCAAAGGCCGCCTCGGCCGCCGACTGTGCATCCTCGGGCACCATTACCAGCGAGACGAGATCGTCCAGTTCGCCGACTTCACCGGCGACAGCCTGAAGCTCTCGCGCCTCGCCGCCGGGCAGGCGGACGCCGAGTTCATCGTGTTCTGCGGCGTGCACTTCATGGCGGAGACGGCCGACATGCTCTCGGGCGAGGGGCAGGCCGTCTGCCTGCCGAACCCCCGCGCCGGCTGCGCGATGGCGGAGATGGCCGACGCCGACGCCGTGCAGGCGGCGGGAGAGGAGATCGTCGCGATGACGGACGCCCCGCTGGTGCCGGTGGCGTACGTGAACTCGACGGCGGCGGTGAAGGCCGTCGTCGCCCGCGCCGGCGGCGCCTGCTGCACGTCCAGCAACGTTCGCAACGTCTTCGACTGGGCGCTGCGGCGCGAGCGCGACGGCGGGGCCGGGGGGCGGAAGATTCTGGCGGTGCCGGATGAGCACCTGGCGCGGAACACAGCCGTCGCGATGGGGCACACGCTCGACGACTGCGTGGTGTACGACCCGCGTCTGCCGAACGGCGGGCTGACGGACGCCGACGTGGACCGGGCGACGTTCATCCTCTGGCGGGGCCACTGCTACGTGCACCAGCTTTTCACGCCGGGCCACGTGGTGGGGGCGCGCCGGCGGCACGACGGCATCCGCGTGGTCGTCCACCCCGAGTGCACGCACGAGGTCGTCCAGCTTTCGGATGCCGCCGGCAGCACGGAGCAGATCATCCGGGCGGTCGAGGCGGGCGGCCCGGGCGACCGTTGGGCCGTCGGCACCGAGAGCAATCTCGTGAACCGCCTGGCCAAGAGGCATCCGGACCGCTTCGTCCGCGTGCTTTCCGACGTAGCGGCCCTGTGCGCTCAGATGGCGCGGATCGACCTGCCGCACCTGCTGTGGGTGCTGGAGGGCCTCACGCGCGGCCAGATCGTCAACCGCGTTTCCGTCCCGCCCGAGACCGCAGCCGACGCCCGCCTCGCGGTGCGGCGGATGATCGACATCCAGCCCGTCAGCGGTGTCACGCCGACCGCGCCGCAGGACTGAACCGCCCCCCGCCCCGCCCGGGATTGCTGTTCACGTCCGCCGCCTCCACGTCCGATAAGGACAGTGTGCGGTTCATCCGCGGCGCGACCCGTCCACCTGTGGGAGCGAGGCTGTAGGACATGAAGGTACTCATCGCGGACCCCGACTGGTACTTCGCCGAGAAGGCGGGGGCATTTCTCGAGTCGCACGCGCACCTGGTCGTCCATCAGCCCAGCCCGCCGCACGCCCTCGACCAGATCCACCACTGGCAGCCGGACCTCGTCATCCTCGCCGGCGAACTGGTCCCCAGCGGCATCCTTCAGCGGATCTGGGGCATGCCGGAGCGTCCGGCCGTCCTGATCACCGACCACATGGACCGCTTCGCCCGGGCGTGGCGGGCGTGGCAGCAGGGCGGCGACGAGCTGCTGCTCAAGCCGGTGTTCAAGCCGGAGGAGCTGCATCAGGCGGTGGTGACGGCGATGGAGAACGCGGCGGCGGGATGGCGCACGCCTCAGCCGGGCGTGGCGGCCTCGGCCTGAGCCGCTCTGTGGCCAGGCCCACGGCCCGCGCGCCGTGGGTGGGGCCGCGAGATCGTGCCGCTGCCGACACGTCCCGCACGCACGCCGGCCCGGGCGGGGTCGCGCCGGCGAACGACCGTTGACACGACGGGCCCCCATCGCTAACCTCAAATGCTGTGCCGACCCCGGCCGCATGGTGGATGTAGCTCAGTTGGTTAGAGCACCTGGTTGTGGTCCAGGGGGTCGTGGGTTCGAATCCCATCATCCACCCGTCTCGCCCGGCAGGACGCCGGGCCTGCCCCCCAACGGCATCCCCTCGCCTCGACAGCAAAGGCGTCGGCGCCGGACGAGAAAGTGCCCAAGCCCCCGCCCCCGAATGCCGACCATATCGTATAGTTGACCATAGCGGGAGAGAGTCTCCCGCTGCGCAGCTTGGAGGGCTTGCATAGTGATAGGGAGG
>CAZMDT010000313.1:0-4152 GCA_964564965.1 uncultured Planctomycetaceae bacterium
TGTAGTCCACGCCCTTCTCGAACCGCCCGACGAACCGCGGGGCCATCGACACCCACTCAACGCCGAGCCGCCTAAGCTCCGCGGCGAAGAAGTAATGCTCGGCGGGGGAGGTGGGGCTGTCCGTCTCGTCGACGGACACCTCCAGCTCGAACTCGCCGCCCGCGGCTCCGCGCAGATGGCGGAACATTCTCGCCGTGTGCGCCACGGCGTTGCCATACTTCACGATGGCGCGGAGGAATGTCTCCTCGGTGAGGCTCACCGAGGCGCCGCCGGCGAGTGCGAACGTCCTTCCCGCGTACAGGCGTGCCAAGTCCGTCGGCGAGGCCGCCAGCGCCTCCCAGTCGAGCGCGGACAGCCTGGCACGCAGCATGTCGTTGTTCATCGCGTCGGCTGCGTTCGCCACGCGGGCACCAGGGTCGATCGTGAAAAACGTGAAGCCCGCCGCGACGGTGGCGTCGATGTCCTCCAGCTTCTGAAGATGGTCGGCGTCGGCGCCGAACCCGTCTCGCCAGCCCTCCTGGAAGACGCCCCACAGGGCGGCGTCCATCACCTCCTCCGGCGTGCGGCACGTCCGCGCCATCTCCCGGATGGATTGCTGGGCGTAGACCGGCGCCAGCCCCCCGCCTCGTGCACGCATCGCCCGGACGTGCCCCGGCGTTGCCGACCCGAGGCGATCGCCGAAGCCCACCGACGTCGCGACCCCGAGGCACCGCGGCCCCGTCCACGCCAGCACCTGGCGGAGCCACTCGGCGCGGGCGTGGTCGGCCGGGCAGAGACGGACCGGCCCACCGGCGGCGTCGCCAAGGGTCTCGAGCCCGGCAGCGGGAAGGCCGCGCGGCTCGCCGGCACAGCCGAAGAGCTTCTCGCCGCCGCGGCGTGCCAAAAAGCAGGCGGCCGCGGCTGCGTCAACGTGGCTGGGCGGGTAGACGTGCAGACCCGGAAGGCTCCTGAGCTGTTCGATCATCGTCGCCCGCCTACGGCTCGCCGCGCATGACGCGGTCGGCCTCGATGATCGCCTCGGCGACCTGCCGGCGCGTGGGCACCTCCGGCAGCCCCACGCCCGCCGTGGCGAGGGTTGAGCGGATGCGCGGCATCGCGGCCTGGAAGTCGGCCTCGGGCATCAGGTCCCACACGACGTAGTCCAGCCATCTCGGCTGCGACGTGTCGGGAGGCGCCACGTCGGCGGCGGCATACCAGGCAGGCAGGCGCGCCCGCGCCTGGTCGATGAGCGCCTGCTGCGTTCGCGCGTTATGGGAACGTTCAAGCAGCCGCGTCACCTGGGCGACCTCGCGCCAGGCCTGCTCGGGGGTGACTTCGTTCGCCGGCGGCCAGCCCAGGTCGGGCGGGCCGGGCACGCAGCCCGGCAGCACGATCATCGCGGCGAGCACGCCCCAGGAGATTCGTCTCGCGGGCATCCCTGCACCCTTGCCTTCCTGCGGGCCGCGGGGCATCCGCGGCGCAAGTGGAATCCGGGTTATGCGTTATATGACTGCGCCGTCGTGGCGCCGCCCGTACCCGTCCAGTTCGTGTGGAAGAACTCGCCCCGCGGCCGGTCGACGCGCTCGTAGGTATGCGCGCCGAAGTAGTCGCGCTGGGCCTGGAGCAGGTTGGCAGGCAGGCGCTCGTTGCGATAGCCGTCGAAGTACGCCAGCGCGGCGGTGAAAGCCGGCACCGGCACGCCGAGCTTGACGGCTTTGATCACCATGCGCCGCCAGGCGGACTGCGCCTTCTTGATGGCGGAGCGGAAGTACGGCTCGAACAGCAGGCTGTGAAGCCTGCGTTTCTTGTTGAAGGCGTCCCCGATCCGCCCGAGGAACTGGCTTCGGATGATGCACCCGCCGCGCCACATCAGGGCGATGCCGCCGTAGTTGAGGTCCCACCCGTACTCCGACGCCGCCTCCTGCATGAGCTGGAAGCCCTGCGTGTAGGAGATGATCTTGCTGGCGAACAGCGCCTTCCGCAGATCCTCCAGGAACGACCCCCGGTCTACCGACGGCGACCGTGACGACCGCCTGAACTTCTTCGCCGCCGCCACCCGCTGGTCCTTCATCGCCGACAGGCACCGGGCGAACACCGCCTCGCCGATCAGCGTCAGCGGCACCCCAAGGTCCAGCGCCGAGATGCCCGTCCACTTGCCCGTGCCCTTCTGGCCCGCCGTGTCCAGGATCAGGTCCACCGTGGGCCGGCCTGTCTCCTCGTCGACGTGGGCGAGGATCTCGGCGGTGATCTCGATCAGGTAGCTGTTCAGCTCGCTGCGGTTCCACGCCGCGAACGCCTCGTGCATCTCACGGGGGGCCATGCCGATGGCCTCCATCAAGGCGTACGCCTCGCAGATGAGCTGCATGTCGCCATACTCGATGCCGTTGTGGACCATCTTGACGAAGTGGCCCGCCCCGTCCTCGCCGACCCAGTCGCAGCAGGGGGTGCCGTCCTCGACCTTCGCGGCCACCGCCTGGAAGATGCCCTTCACGTGCGGCCAGGCCTCGGGCGAGCCGCCCGGCATGATGCTCGGCCCGTGGCGGGCGCCCTCCTCGCCGCCGGAGATCCCCGTGCCGATGTACAGCCGCCCCTGCTCCTCCACCTGTCGGCAGCGGCGGATCGTGTCCTTGAAGTTGCTGTTGCCCCCGTCGATGATGATGTCCCCCTTGTCCAGCAGCGGCAGCAGCTTCTCAATGAAGGCGTCCACGGCCGGGCCCGCCTTCACCAGCAACATCACGCGGCGGGGGGGCTTCAGCTTCCCCACGAACTGCTCGATGCTGTGGCACCCGAAGATCGTCTCTCGTCCGGCGGCCGGGCCCGAAGTGAAGTCGTCCACCTTCGACACCGTCCGGTTGAACACCGCCACGGAGAAGCCCTTGTCGTTCATGTTCAGGACGAGGTTCTGGCCCATGACGGCCATGCCGATCAAGCCGATATCCGCCTGCCCGTCTGTCCCTTGCGGCATCGCGATCTCCTGTGCGCGCCATCCGTGAAGGCGCTGAGGCTTGAGCAACGGACCGGGGATGGTCCTCGGTGGGCGATATCGTACGGATGTAAAGCGTGATTTCAAGGCCGAATTGTCCGCAAGAGGGGTCGAACAGGTGCCAAATACGTGTGGACGCTCGGCCGGGCAGGCACTTGGGCGGCAGGGCGGTCCGCCGGCGGCGGGCGGACCGCCCCACAAGTCCCGTGACGGAAGGAGCGGTAATCGTCAGTAAGCGGCGTTCCGTACGGCCGGCGGCCCTCAGAGCCAGCTCACGAGCTTCGCTTGGGCGAGGCGCCCGAGGCGCTTCCGGCGGAGCAGGTTCAGCCCCGCCCCCGCAGCCAGGATCGCGATGCTCGCCGGCTCCGGAACGGGCACCGGCGTGCTCGTGGGCATGAGCATGTCCTGCTTCGTGTCGCTGTGCAGCACGTAGTACTGGTACCGTGGCGCCTCTGCCACCGCCAGGCTCTCCAGCATCACGCTGGCGGCGTCGGTGACGTCGTTGTTCCCGTTGACCCGGAAGTCCCCGCGCGACACGTCGAGGCCGTTGGCCGCCGGCTCGTTGATCAGCTCCCAGATCGCCACCTGGAGGGCGGCGGCCTGCGTGGCGTTCGTCACCTGCCCGTACGTCTGGTGCAGGTAGGCGACCAGCTCGCCGTTGTTGAGCGTGTCGATGGGCAACGGCTCGAAGTCGTCAGCCGTGGCGGCGTGCTGGTAGATGTCGACGCAGTACGAGTTGTATTGGATGCCTTCGTACTCGATCTTCATCTGTCCGGCATAGGCGCGCAGGTTGACGCTGGGGGCGTGGACGTTGACGATTTCGCGCAGCCCCATGCCGTTGTACGTCATCACCTCGCCTGAGGCGGCCGAGGCGGCAAGGCACAAGACGGCAGGTATGGCGACGGCGATTGTGATCTTCCGCATTGTGGTCATCACCGGGCTCCCTTGACCAGCAGTGTTCCGATTCCTCCAGGCCGGCTCTCCGCAGCCTGGCAGCAGGCGGTCCGTTTGAGTCCGCCTACCACTCGCCGGCCACGTGAAAGGTAGGATTCACCAGGCCGCGAGGCAAACGCGCCCGCCGGTCTGGTCGTGGGCTTGCAGCGTTTGGGCCTGGCTTCGGGACCGGCCGGTGCGCCTGTTGCCCGACCCCGTCCGAGGCCGGTAGAATGCCCCGGCGGAACGGCGATGTC
>CAZMDT010000314.1:0-4143 GCA_964564965.1 uncultured Planctomycetaceae bacterium
TGCCGAAGGGGACACCCAGGCGATCCGGCGACTGATTGCGGAAGGTGCAGACCCGGACGCGCCAAATGCCTGGGCGTCCCGCCCGCTGCATAGGGCGGTCCTGGGAGGGCAGCCCGAGGCTGCCGAGGTACTTCTGGCGGCCGGTGCTGCTCCAGACCCCCGCGACGACCGGAAACGGACACCGCTCTACTTCGCCTCCCTGAGGGGGGACGTGAAGACCGCTCGCGTGCTCCTGAAGCACGGGGCCAGTCCCGACGCCGGGGACATCGACGGGCTGCGCCCGCTTCATTTGTCTGCGGAAGCAGGCAATGCGCCCCTGACGAAGCTTCTGCTTGATGCCGGCGCGTCCCCGGACAGCGCCGATGCCGCCGGGTGGACGGCTCTTCTACGGGCAGCAGACCGGGGGCATACGGAAGTCGCGCGGTTGCTCATCGAGCACGGTGCCGACATCAACAAGAACGGGAACGGGTGGACTCCGCTGGACAGAGCCATGTGGCGTGGCCATTCTGGCGTGATCGAGCTACTCAAACGTCGCCGCGCTCGCCATCTCTCTGAGCTACAGCACAAAGGATAGAGCCCATACAACTGAGACAACTCCGACGCGGACGCGTACAAGCAGTACGTGTGGGACATCCGCTACATCGACGCCTGCGTGGTGCGGCTGCGGGACGGGAACACCGACGGCGACCTGGACGACGCAACCGCGCTCAGGGCGCTCGGCTGGGGCGACAGGCCGTAGCGGATGCCGGGCGGCGGGGGCTCAGTCAGTTGGGGCGCGAGTCCTGCCCGTTGGAGAACACCGACATCGACACCCCCCCCAGCCGCCGGCGGACTGTCTGCTGAAGCTCCGTCCAGACGGGGCGAAGCGGGCAGTCCTCCTCGTCACAGCGGGGCGGCTCGTACTGGCAGTAGTTCAGCGCGATCTGCCCCTCGACCGTCTCGATGACCTCCAGCAGCGAGATGTCGCGCGGGCTTCGCCCGAGGACATAGCCGCCGTGCTTGCCGCGTACGGCTGTCACGATTCCCGCCCGCGACAGCGCGGCGAATATCTTGACCAGGTATTCCCGGGCGAGGTCGCGCTGCCTGCAGATCCGGCCGATGGGCACCGGCCCGCGCCCGTAGTTCTTCACCAGCACGGAAACACCACGGACGGCAAACTCGGCGGCCGGCGAAAGTCTCATGCGAAGATGCTCCCAACAGCTTGACTGAGAATCGTGCCGCCCATTGTACGCCCCGTGGGCGGCGCATCAAGGGCGGGAACGAGAAAGCCCCCGAGGACGCGCCGCTGCCGGGCGGCGTCAGCGCTTCTGGGCGGCCCGCCCGAGGCTCGGAAGGAAGTACTCCTGCACCACGTGGTCCCAGCTCATCCGCCCGGCGAGCGCGTAGCCGGACGCGATCCGGCGCGCGATGGCCTCCGCGTCGTCGGTGAGCTGCTCAGCGATGATGCCGGCCACGCGTCGCGCCTCGGCCGACTCGATCGCGTCCCGCTGCGCCATCGGCAGCGCCACCAACTGCTCGACGGGCATGTCGGTGGGCGGCCCGAGGAAGTCGGCCTCGATGATGTTGCCCTCGAACCCGCCATCGCCGGCGGCGCGCCGGGCGAACCCGGCGCACCCGCAGACGTTCGAGATCACGCACAGCGCCCCGAAGCTCAGCGGCTCGAGCTGGCTGATGCCGAACGGCTCGTAGACGCTGAGCCCGAACTCCACGTCCGTGCCGCGCCGCAGGTCGGCAAAGGTCATCGCCTGGGGCATCCGGTCGCCGCAGACCTCCCGCGTCCAGCCCCACTGGTTCACCAGCACCGCCCGCACCGCCTGGTGGGCGCGGTTGAAGTGGTCGAACATGTCCCCCAGCACCTCCTCGCCGCCGCACAGGTCGGGGTAGCCCTTCTCGTGCGACACCGGCCAGCCGTAGACGCGCTCCATCTGCCGTATGTCCTGCGGGCGCCGCGCCCCACCCAGCGTGCCCAGCATGAAGTACACCGCCCGCTGCCCGCGGCCGGCGAGCAGCGGCTCGGCCTCGTGGAGCACGCGCAGGTCGCGCCAGATGCCCTTGCTGAGCACCGGCCGGCAGACGTGCGTGAAGACCCACGTGGGGCGCTGCCCGAAGAGGCCCTCGGCGTACTGGAGCAGGCTTTGCCGGCTGACGGTGCGTTCCTCAGGGGTGATGGCCTCGGCGGGCACGCCGTTATAGACCAGGTCGATGTCCATCGTGCGGAAGTGCGTGTCGAGGAAGCGCAGCTCGTCCTCGATCCGGTCGCCCACGGCGAACACGTGGTCGCAGTAGCGCCCCGCCTTCACGAGGCCGTGCTTGAAGTTGCCGAAGACGCTGGGGAAGACCTCCTCCAGCGTGCGTCCCTCACGTTCGGCGGCCGCCAGCACGTTGTAGAACGTCGTGTCGTGGCCCGGCGTGGTCTCCACGATCGGGCGGACCGACGCCACCTCGTGGGCGTAGAACACGGTGCGCGTCCGCGGCGAGCCGTCGAGGATCGCCCGCAGCGCCGTCGGCATGCCCATGTACTCGTGGGCGAGGATGACGAGGGGGTCGTTGCCGTCGCAGCCGACCGCCTTCAGCGCCTCCACGCCCGGCTCCGCCAGGCGGACATACTGCTCGAACTCCCATGTCTGCTCGAACTCGGCGCTGGGGACGGCGAACTTGCTGTACAGCTCCGCCTTGAACAGGTTGAGCCGGTCCTTGTTGACGTGGAAGACGTCGAGGAGGAGGACCTCGACCTCGACGCTCTTGCCCGTGCACGCGTCGACCACCTTGCGCGTGCCGTAGATGATGCCCACGTCGTACGTCCGCTCGATGGGGCGGAACTTCCCCCGCCACGGCGGCGGCTCCAGCGCGTCCAGCGAGCTGTACAGCAGCTTGCCCCCCGTACCCAGGCGCAGGTTCACCGGGCGGTCGGTGCTCAGCAGCGGCCCGAGCAGGATCGTCCGCCTCGCCGAGGCGGCGTACGACTGCGCCGTCGTCAGCCCTGAGATCACCGCCCCGATGCCCCCCATCTGCTCCACCGCCTCGTGCGTCACGTGCACAACGATCATCGCTTGGTCCTGCAGCCGGCGCGGCAGCGCCGGTCAACGCCTCGCGCCCATGAGTTCGAACGCCTGTATCTTATCGGACACGGTAGAATGGTACTGGAAGCGAAATGGACCTCACAGGACAAGGCCATACCAGCGAAGACCTTACGGATGAGCAGATCCACGCCATCGTCGCCGCCGGCGCCGAGCGCCTCCGCCCCGACGGCCGGCGCGTCCTCGTGGTCATCCCCGACCACACCCGCACCTGCCCCCTGCCGCGGATCGCGCGGGAGCTGCACGCCGCGATCGCCCCGCGGGCAAAGGCCCTGGACTTCCTCATCGCCCTCGGCACGCATCCGCCGCTCAGCGAGGCGATGATCGATGGGCTGCTCGGCGTGCCCCCCGGCGGTCGCGAGGCCGTCTTCGGCAACTCGAAGGTGCTCAACCACGACTGGCAAAGCCCGGCGGCGCTGGCGTGCATCGGCACGCTGACGGCGGAGCAGGTCGAACGCATCACCGGCGGCCTGTTCGCCATGTCGGTGGACGTGACGGTCAACCGCCTCGCGCTCGACTACGACGCGGTGCTGGTCTGCGGACCGGTGTTCCCGCACGAGGTGGTGGGCTTCTCCGGCGGGGCGAAGTACTTCTTCCCGGGCATCTGCGGGGAGGAGCTGCTGAACTTCTTCCACTGGCTCGGGGCGGTCATCACGTGCCCGAAGATCATCGGCAACAAGGACACGCCGGTGCGGGCGCTGCTTCACGCGGCCTTTGACATGCTGCCGGCGGAGGCGCACGCCCTGTGCATGGTGGTCCGCGGCGAGGGGCTGGCGGGACTGTACTTCGGCGGGGTGAAGGAGGCGTGGTCGGCGGCGGCGGACCTGTCGCGGCGGATCCACATCACCTACGTCGACGGGCCGTTCGCGTCGGTGCTGTCGTGCGCGCCGCCGATGTACGACGAGCTCTGGGTGGGCGCGAAGTGCATGTACAAGCTGGAGCCGGTCGTCGCCGACGGCGGCGAGCTGATCATCTACGCCCCGCACATCCGCGAGCTGTCCGCCACGCACGGACGGATCATTAAGGCCATCGGCTACCACACGCGCGACTACTTCCTCAAGCAGTG
>CAZMDT010000315.1:0-4107 GCA_964564965.1 uncultured Planctomycetaceae bacterium
CTGCTCGCCCACGTGGGCGGGGGCCGGGGCGTAGGCGTGCGGCTCCATCGTGCTCGTGGCCCGCCCCTGCGTCAGCGACCGGAGCTGCGTACTGTATCCGAACATCTCCGCCAGCGGCACCTCCGCCAGCAGCACGCGGTACTGCCCGCGCTGCTCGACCTCGCGGATGTCGGCCCGGCGGGCGTTGAGATCGCCGGTGACCGCGCCCATATACGCCTCCGGCGTGGTGACCTGGAGGCGCATGATGGGCTCGAGGAAGACGGGGTCGGCCTGCTCGACGGCCTGGTTGAATGCCAGGGCCGCCGCCTGCTGAAACGCGATGTCCGAGCTGTCCACCGGATGGTGCTTGCCGTCGATGAGGGTGGCCGTGATGTTGAGCAGGGGGTAGGCGGCCAGCGGGCCGCTGCCCGCGGCGTCCCGAATGCCCTGCACCACCGACGGAATGAACTGCCTCGGGACGGGGGCGCCCTTCGTGGCGTCCACGAAGGCGATCGGCTCCTCCCCGGGCGCCGGCGTGAACGGCTCTACCCGGAGCACCACCACGGCGTACTGCCCGCGCCCGCCGGTCTGGCGGATAAACCGCCCCTCCGCCTCGGCGGTGGAGCGGATCGTCTCCTTGTAGGCCACGCGAGGCCGGCCCACGCGGACGTCCACGCCGAGGTCGCGCACCAGCTTGTTGTGCACGATCTCCAGGTGCAGTTCGCCCATGCCGGAGATGGTGGTTTCGCCGGTCTCCGCGTTGTAGCTGTAGGAGAAGCTGGGGTCCTCTCGCCGGAGCATGGCCAGCGCCTCGCCGAGGCGCTGCTTGTCGGCGTTGGTCCGCGGCTCGATGGCCATCGTGATGACCGGCTCGGGGAACTCCAGGTGCTCCAGCACGATCGGGTGGCGCGGGTCGCAGAGCGTGTCGCCCGTCAGGCTGTGCTTCAGCCCGACCACGGCCACGATGTCCCCCGCCGACGCCTCCTTCCGCGCCGTCCGCTGCTTCGCGTGCATCTGCCAGATCCGCGAGACGATCTCCTTCTTGTCCTGCGTGCTGTTGAGGACGCGCGTGCCGGCCGGCAGCCTGCCGCTGTACACCCGGATGAAGTGCAGGTCCCCGTGCTGGTCGCCGGTGATCTTGAACACCAGTGCGGCGAACGGCTCGTCCGGGTCGGCGTGGCGCTGTTCGTTCTTATCGCCCTTCCGGCCGGCGAGGCCCGCCACGGGCGGCACGTCCAGCGGGCTGGGGAGGTAGTCCACCACGGCGTCCAGCAGCGCGCGGATGCCCATGTGGCGCAGCGCCGAGCCGCACAGCACCGGGTGCAGCTTGCCCGCCAGCGTGCCCTGGCGGATCGCCCGGCTGATGTCCGCCTGCTCGATGGGCTCGTCGTGGAGGTACTTGGCCATCAGGTCGTCGTCGAACTCGGCCGCCTTCTCAATGAGATCGTGCCGGGCCACTTCGGCGAGGTCGGCGTACGCGGGCGGCACGGGCTCCTCGCGGAGCGTGGTGGCCATCTCGGCGGGATCGTAGAAGACCGCCCTGCGGCGGATGAGGTCGACCTGCCCGGCGAAGTTCTCTCCGGCGCCCATGGGAAGCTGGAGGACCACGGGATTGGCCCCGAGGCGCCCGGTGATCTCGCGGACCACCATCTCGAAGTCGGCCCCCACGCGGTCCATCTTGTTGACGAAGCAGAGGCGCGGCACGCGGTAGCGGTCCGCCTGGTGCCAGACGGTTTCGGTCTGCGCCTCGACCCCGCCGACGCCGCAGAACACCGCCACCGCGCCGTCCAGCACCCGCAGGGACCGCTCCACCTCGATGGTGAAGTCCACGTGGCCGGGGGTGTCGATCAGGTTGATGGTGTGGCCTCGCCACTCAAGGGACGTTGCCGCCGACGTGATCGTGATGCCCCGCTCCTGCTCCTCCGTGAGGTAGTCCATGACGGCGGTGCCCTGGTGCACTTCGCCGATCTTGTACGTCCGCCCGGCGAAGTAGAGCACCCGCTCCGTGACGGTCGTCTTGCCGGCATCGATGTGGGCGGCAATGCCGATGTTCCGGGTTGTCTTCAGCGTCTTGGCCATGCGTCCGTTCGGGCGGGCTTGTGCGGCTACAGCGGCGCCTCCGGCGCCGCGCACCGCCGCCATCGCCTGGCAGTCCATACGGGGAGAGCCCATCGCCCGCCGGGCGTCCGACGGGCACCGGCCTTGTCGCCCCGGCCGGTCACGCCGGCGGGGCCTGGGAGCAGGCCGGCCCGGTTGTCTTATCTCACGCGTCCCAGTGGGACTTCTCTGAGTCCCGACGGCGTCACATCATGCCGTTCCGCCGGGATCGCCCGCCCGGCTGCGCCAGCCGGCCCGGCCGGTCGTGCGACGGGCGATTCAACCAACACCGCTTTAACCCCGGCCGGTGGCCGGCCGGGGGATTGCCGCAATCTACCCTGTCACCACGCGAAGTGCGCGAACGCCTTGTTCGCCTCGGCCATGCGGTGAACGTTCTCACGCGTCTGCATGGCCGCGCCCTCGCGGTTGTACGCCGCGATCAGCTCGCCCGCCAGCCGCTGCGCCATCGGGCGGCCCTTCTGGCCGCGGCACGCGTCGCGGAGCCACCGGATCGCCAGTGAGAGCTGTCGCTTTCGGCTGACCTGGCGGGGCACCTGGTAGTTGGCGCCGCCGACGCGCTTCGAGCGGACCTCGATCATCGGCTTGAGGTTCTGGATGGCCTTCTGGAACACCTCCAGCGGCGGCGCGTCGGTCACCTTCTTCTCGACGATGTCCATCGCGTCGTAGAAGACCCGCTGTACGGTGGATTTCTTGCCGTCCAGCATCAGGCAGTTGACGAACTTGGTGACCAGCTTGCTGTGGAACCGGGGGTCCGGTTTGAGCTGATCGGTCGATGCTGTCCACTTCTTCTGGGCCATGGTTTGATGCTCAGCCTTTGGGCCGGGGGGCTACTTGGGCCTCTTGGCGCCGTACTTGCTGCGCCCCTGCCTTCGGCCCTCGACGCCGAGGCAGTCCAGCGTGCCGCGGATGATGTGGTACCGCACGCCCGGCAGGTCGCGCACGCGTCCCCCGCGCACCAGCACGATGCTGTGCTCCTGGAGGTTGTGGTCGACGCCCGGAATGTAGGCCGTGACCTCCTTGCCGTTCGAGAGGCGCACCCGCGCCACCTTCCGCAGCGCGGAGTTCGGCTTCTTCGGCGTGACCGTCTTGACCAGCAGGCACACGCCGCGCTTCTGCGGGCAGCGTTCCAGCGAGACGTTCTTCTTCTTGGCCGTCTGCTTGACCCGCGCCTTCCGTACCAGCTGGTTGATCGTCGGCATATCGGCTTCCGTTGGCTGTCCGGCGGGCCCGGGGCCCGCCCCGTCCACGTCGCTCATTCATCGGCACAAGCCGCCGGGCCTGTGCCGCCACGTCCCGCTCCGCCGGCTCCTAGCCCTGACCCGTCAGGGCCTGCTGCACCGCCTCGATGATCTGCGCGTCGGTGAGCTCCTCTTCGACCGGCCTCAGCATCGGCAGCTCAACGTTGCGCTTCACCCTCATGTCCAGATACGGCTTGAAGCTCGTGCCCGCCGGAATCAGGTGCCCGAGGATCACGTTTTCCTTCAGCCCGCGCAGCTCGTCGACCTTGCCCGCCAGCGAGGCCTCGGTGAACACCTTCGTGCTTTCCTGGAAGCTCGCCGCCGACAGGAAGCTCTCCGACTGCAGCGACGCCTTCGTGATTCCCAGCAGCAGCGCCTTGCCGGTGGCGGGCTTGGGCTTGCGTGTTTTGGCCGGCATGCCGCCGGCGGCCTCCACCTCCATGTTGGCCTGCTCGACGGCCTCGCGCGCCGCCATCTGGCCCCGGGAGAAGTCCGTGTCCCCGGGCTCTACGACCTTGAGCGCGTGCGCGAGCCGCTCATTTTCGGCCCTGAACCTGAATTTGTCAACCACATCTCCCGGCAGCAGGTCGGTGTCGCCCACGGACTCGATCATCACCTTCCGGAGCATCTGGGTGAGGATGACCTCGATGTGCTTGTCGTTGATGTTCTGCCCGACGCCGCGGTAGACGCTCTGGATCTCGGTGAGCAGGTACTGGTGCAGGGCCTCCTCGCCGCGGATGGAGAGGATGTTGTGGGGCACGAGCGGGCCCTC
>CAZMDT010000316.1:0-4091 GCA_964564965.1 uncultured Planctomycetaceae bacterium
GCCCGCCGCGCGCAGGTAGATGCTGCCCCGGACAATCTCCGCCGGGTTGTCGGGCGTGGCGCCCCAGTGCGCGTCGAAGGCTCCGTCGCTGACGGTGATGCTGCGGAGGTAGGTGTCCGCCCGGGTGCGCCAGTCGGCAATGAACGCCCGGACCGGATCGGCGGCAGCCCGGCCGCTGAAGAGGCTCCAGGCGCCGTCCTCGGGCAGCTCGGGCAGGCCGAGGGGGGGCGCGCCCTCCTGCGGGACGGGCGTGCACCGCATCTGGCCGCGGGCGTGGAAGGCGAAGCCGAACCGCTTGTCCGTGCCGGCCGCCAGCTCGTCCAGCAGGATGATGTACGGGAAGTCGAACCAGACCCGCCGGCTAATCACGGCGTCGTCGTACAGGCCGTCGAGCAGGCGGCCACGATGGTGTTCGCGAAACGTCCTCTGCATTCGGTCCGAGGTGTTGCCCCGGAACGCGCCGTACGCCCACGGAACGTCGGCCGACATGTCGGCCCCGAATGCGACGATCTCGACGGCGCCCTGGTCGTACTCGTCCAGCAGCAGCGTGTTGTGGGACAGGCTGCCGCTGAGGTAGGCGCCGCGGCGGCTCTCGGGCGACTCGAGCCCGGGCCAGCCCAGGTCGCTCGTGATCACCTGCCCAAGGGCGTGCAGGCTGATCGAGAGCTTGTCCATGTGATGATGCCCCTGCTGGCCGCCCTTGTAGCGGCGCAGGTTGCTGAACCACAGCGTCGCCGGTCCGCGAGGCCCCTCGGCCCGGAAGGTCACCAGGGCCGCCTCGGGCAGCACGACGCTGCGCCGGAGTGCTTCGGGAGGGCGCCCTTCGGGCAGCCCGTCGAGGCCGAACGCCACCGCCGCCAGCGAATCACGCCGGGCGCCGCATCGCTCGTACAGGTACGCCAGCAGCGGGGCGTGCTTCCCGTCGACCTGCCCGGCCGCATACTCGTACAGGTGACGCGTCTGCGTCAGCCGCATCGTCCCCGGCGCCACGCGGTCGGACAGGCTCAGCAGCCGAAGCTCACTGTCGGCCAGGTTGCACATGGCCTCGAAGAAGCTGGCGTACCGTTCGCGCAGGTCGTCCGTCATCGCGCCGGCGGCCTCGGCGGCGCGGACGAGCGGCGTGATGGCGGTGATCACGTAGAAGCAGGCGTAGAAGGGCGAGTGCTCGTACCAGAACCCGTCGGGCCGACCGGTCGACTCATTGCGCGGCAGGCCTCGGGTCAACAGCACGGGCAGACCGCATCGTTCGCTGTTGAGCGCCTTGTCGAGCCATTCCTCTCGCCCCATGGCCCGCCCGGCCTGGGCCAGTGCCGCCATGCCCCAGACGGACATGTTGTGCACGCCCATCACGTCCATCCAACGCGAAATCGCCTCGCATGCCGGCGTGACAACACTGCCGAAAATCCGCTCGGGGTCGGCGGACGGGGCGTCGGCCAGAAGCTCCACCGCCTGGACGATCTGGAGTTGCGCCTGGGCTTCGTAGAGGCCGCCATAGACGCAGCGGTACGGTTCCTTCTGCCCGCTGTAGCGGGACGGCTCCAGGGGCGTTCCGCCGCGGCGGCACGTTTCCTCGTACAGGTCCGCCACGTCGCGCAGACCCCGCCAGGCCCAGCCGGCGTACCGCTCATCCCCCGTCAGCCGCCACAGGAAGCCCATGCTCGACAGCAGACGGCGCATCCGCTCGTGCTGCAGCACAAGCCACGCGCCGTCGTGCCGGCCGTCGTTTGCCCGCCAGCACTTCGCATTCGGGTCCCACATCGGGTCGGCCTGCTGCGGGTCGAACAGCAGGTAATGCCCCTCATCCGTGAACATCCCGCAGCGCCCCGCGTTTCCGACCACCCGGTCCCTGATCTTCGGCGACAGCGCCGGCGTCTCGCACAGCACGGTTCCGGCCTCCGCCACCCAGCGGTCCAGGGCCGACCTCGCCCAGTCCAGAGAGTCGACCTTGCGCCGCATCTCGCCCACGCGGTCGGCCCCGATGTAGAGGCTCGGCCAGACGTCTTCGATGGCCAGCCCCGTCTCCATGGGGTTGAAGACGCACGGCTGGCCGAAGGGCGTCGGGGCGATGCTGACGATGGGTGTCATGGGCGTCACGGTCGGGCCTCCTTCGGCCCCGCCGGACGCTCCAGCGGCACCGGATCGAGATCCAGGGGACGATCGAAAGCCCTCACGCCCAGCACCTCGGCGTGGGGGCGCCCGTCCTGAACCGGCAGGTTGCGGAACTGGTACGTCTTGACCGGCCGCATGTAGGCACGGGAGAAGCGGTGATGCAGTTCCGCCCGTTTCCCGGCGAAGGCGGTATCGTGGAAGAGGTTTTGCTGCTCGCCTGGATCATCCCGCAGGTTGTGCATCTGGCCGTGCCCGGGCTCGTCAAAGACGGTAAGCCTCCACCCGTCGTCCGTGATGATGCTGCGGACCATCGAGACCTCCACGGTGACGTCCGGCCAGGGATCGCGTTCCTCTTCGCCGCCACAGACGCCGGCGAACGAGCGCCCTTCGAGGGGCGGCGTCAGCTCCACCGGGGCGCCCGCCCATTCGAGGAACGTCGGCATGAAGTCGAGCGCACAGGTAAGCCGCTCGGTGGCGCCCGGGCGAATGCCGCCGCCGGCGACGATCAGCGGGCAGCGGATGCCGCTGTCGTAATGCTTGCGCCCCTTCGTGATCAGCCCGTGGTCCAGCATCATGTCGCCGTGGTCCGTAGTGAACACGAGGATCGTGTTGTCCCACAGGCCCCGCTCGACAAGAAAGCGGACCAGGCGGGCGATCTGGTCGTCCATCAGGCGGATCGAGCCGTGGTAGAAGGCCCTCGCCTGGCGGATCGCCGCCGCGTCCAGCCGGTCGATGCCGTACTGCGAGGCCGCCTGCCAGAGCAGGTCGGGCCCGGCCTCCTTCCACGCCGCCGGAAGCGGAGCCGGCATGTCAGAGGGGTCGAACATGCTGTCGTACGGGGCGGGCGGGTCGTACGGGTCGTGCGGGTCGACGTAGGAGACGTGGCAGAGGAACGGGCGGCCGGGGAACTGCCGCACGTGGCGCTCCATGAAGTCGATGGCGCCGTTGGTGATGAACGTGGAATGGTGCAGCTCCTTCGGGATCGGCGAGCGGAACATGTGCCCCCACCCGGATTCGCGGACCCGCGGGGCCAGGTGCTTCTCGCGCGCCGCCTCCCGCAGCGGGCGCAGGTCGCGCCCGTCGGGGCCGTAGGCCGCAACGTACGCCGGGTGCCACACCAGCGACAGCGCCACCTCGTACTGCTCCGGGTGCTCCGCCTCGATCCAGTCGAGGTAGGGCCCCAGCCGGGGGTCCTCCGTCACCACGACCTCATCGAAGCCCAGGTAGTCCAGGCTCCTCGGCACCGGCTGCTGCATGGGCGTGACGTGGAACTTGCCGAACCCGCCGACGCGGTACCCGCATCGCCGCAGCACGTGGGCGTACGTCGGGTTGTCGGCCGTGAGGACGAGGTTGTTGCTCGTGATCCCGTGGACGGCCGGCGACCGGCCCGTGAGCATGCACGCGCGGTTCGGGGCACAGACCGGCCAAGAGGCGTAGCAGGCGTTGAATCGCATGCCCTTCCGGGCGAGCTCGTCGAGGGTGGGCGAGGAATCCACGCCCGAGCCGTAGCAGTTGACGAACCTCGCGCCGAGCTGGTCGGCCATGATGAACACGATGTTGGGGCGTCTGGCGGCGCCGGCTGATGCAGTCATGTCTGTTGCCATCGACAACCTCCGGTGTCTCGGCTGTCCGGCTGGTCAGGCGCGGACCTTCTCGTCGTGCGGAACCCGGAAGACCGCGAAGTCGCGGACATCCACGATGATGTCATCCCCGATCAGCCGGAAGCCGAACTTGCCCGTGTCGGGGATCGGGTGCCGGCTCCTGTCGCGGTCGGTGAAGGGGTGGGCGTAGGCGGCGTCGACGAGCGCGCCACTGTTGAGCATGAACGCATGCGTGTCCGGCGCGGCATCCTGGCCCAGGCCGACCGCAATTTGCTCTATATCGACGAAGTCAACATGCTGGCCGATGACATCGTGGATGCCATCTTGGACGCCGCCGCGCAAGGCACCTACACCGTCCGCCGTGGTCCGATTTCAGCCACC
>CAZMDT010000317.1:0-4086 GCA_964564965.1 uncultured Planctomycetaceae bacterium
ACTCGGGCGACTCGGCGTGCGCCCTGCCGCCGTTCTCTCTGCCGGGGGGCGTGGTGGCGGAGATCGAGCGCCAGGCGAAACGGCTGGCCGAGCGGCTCCGCGTCCGCGGGCTGATGAACATCCAGTTCGCCGTGAAGGACCGCGACGTGTACATCCTGGAGGTCAACCCGCGGGCCTCCCGGACCGTCCCGTTCGTCTCGAAGGCCACCGGCGTGCCGTGGGCGAAGCTGGCGGCGAAGGTGATGGCGGGGATGAGCCTCGATGAGCTGCACGTGCACGAGGCCCCGCGTCCGCGGCAGACGTCGATCAAGGAGAGCGTTTTTCCGTTCACGAAGTTCCCGGGGGTGGACGTGATTCTCGGCCCGGAGATGCGCTCCACCGGCGAGGTGATGGGCGTGGACCTGAGCTTCGGCATGGCGTTCGCGAAGAGCCAGATGGCGGCGGGGATGCACCTGCCGACGGCGGGCACGGTGTTCCTCAGCGTCTGCGACGCCGACAAGCCGCACGTGGTGGCGCTGGGGCAGCACCTGGCGGCAATGGGCTTCGACCTGGCGGCCACGAGCGGCACGGGCGAGGCGCTCCAGCGGGCCGGCGTCCGCGTCCGCCTCCTGCCCAAGCTCAGCGAGGGGCGCCCCAACGTCGCCGACATGATCACCAATGGCGAGGTGAGCCTGCTGGTCAACACGCCGACCCGCCGCGGGCCGACCACCGACGAGGGCCGCATCCGCGCCATGGCCACCATCCACAACGTGCCGCTGATCACCACGATCACGGCCGCCCGGGCCGCCTGCGACGCCATCGCCGCACTCCGTGCCGGCGGCGCCGAGAACGCCTGGACCGTCCGCCCGCTCCAGGAGTACTTCCCCCCGCCCGCCCCGCAGAACGCCGGGCGACCTTGAGCGCTGAGGCGCAAGGGAGGGCCCCGTGCCCCGAATCGCCGTGGTTTCGACCGCCCACATCCACACCAAGGGCTTCCTCAAGACGATCGCCGAGCGGACCGACCTCGGCCGGCCCCACGTCATCTGGGACGACAACCCGCGGCGCGGCCGCAAGTACGCCGACGAGAACGGCTGCCCGTTCGAAGCCGACCTGGACAAGGTCGTCAGCGACGAGGCCGTCGAGGGCTTCGTGGTCTGCGCGGAGAACACGCGGCACGTGGGCCTTCTGGCGAAGGTGCTTCCGGCGGGCAAGCCGACGATGTGTGAGAAGCCGCTGGCCACGACGGTCGCGGACGCGGCGGCCATCGGCGGGTTGGTCCGCCGGCACGGGGCGGCGCTGACAAGCGGGTACGTGCAGCCGTTCTCAGCGGGCAACCGGGGCGTCCGGAAGCTCCTGGGCGAGGGCGCGCTGGGCAAGGTCACGCAGGCGAACGTCCGCAACGCCCACCACGCCGCGTACGGGCGGTGGTTCGATTCGCCGGAGCTGGCGTGGTTTGCCGAGCCGGAGCTATCCGGCGGCGGGGCGCTGCTGGACATGGGCACGCACGCGCTGCACCTGCTGCTGCACCTGTTCGGGCCGGTCGCCGAGGTCTGGGCGATGACCGCCAACCTCTCCGGCAACTACCCGAAGGTGGACGACTACGGCCTGGTCGAGATGCGGTTCGCCTCCGGTGTCATCGGGCGGGTGGAGGCCGGCTGGGTCTTCACCGGCGGCCACGGCGGCCTGGAGATCATCGGCTCGGAAAAGAGCGTCTGGTCGCAGGGGGACGGGCTGGTGATCGGCGGGCCGGGCAGCGAGGCGGAGCCCGTCGCCCCCGCCGACGCCCGCCCGACGCGGATCGAGCGCCTGGTCGCGATGATCCGGGGCGAGATCGCCGTCGAGGAGCTCGCCGAGGACTTGCGGGCGTGTCTGTGGGCGGTGACGACGATGGCGACCGCCTATGAGTCCGCCGCCACCGGCCGGTGGTCCAAGGTCGCCCACACGCCGGACTGACCGGCGGCGAGACGCCAGCCATGAGAATCGAAGCCCTCACGACGATCGACCTCGGCAGCCCGTCCGGGCAGTTGCGGGCGCGGCCGGTGAGTCTCGGCCCCGGCAGCCCGGAGGCCGCCCTGGTGGCCTGGTGCGCCGACTTTGACGTCGACCCGTATGTGGAGATGTTCTACTTCCCCACGGACACGCTCAAGCTGGCGGTCGTGACGGCTGGGGGCGAGATCCTCTGGAAGCGTGACCTCGGCAAGGGCGTGGTGCCCGGCATGTGGTTCTGCCCGATCCAGGCGTTCGACCTCGATGGCGACGGGGTCGGCGAGGTCTGGTTCGTCAACAACGTCAACACGGAGCACCCGCTGAGCCTCAGGGGCTACCGGCTGGAGCGAGTCGATGCGGTCACGGGCGAGACGACCGGTCAGTGGCCCTGGCCATGCGGCAACGAGAACCAGAGCCTCGGGCAGCAATTCCGCAACTTCATCCTCGGCGGGAAGGTCCGGGGCGAGCCCGTGCTGGTGACCGTCCAGGGCACGTACGGGGACATGTTCTTTCAGGCCTGGCGGACGGACATGACGTGCCGATGGGAGAAGGTCGTTCGCGCGACCGACCCCGGTGCCCGCGGCAGCCACATGGCCCCGGTTGTGGACCTCAACGACGATGGCGTGGACGAGCTGTTGTGGGGCGAGCGGTGCATCGAGCTCGACGGCGGGAGGGAGCTGTTCTGCTGCGACCGGGACAGCTACCGGGGCCATTCGGACATCGTCTGGCCGTTTCGCGACCCCGGCACCGGGCGGTACGTGGTGTTCACCGCCCGGGAGAGCGACGGCGACGTCTCCCCGCGCGTGGTCCTGTTCGACGACGCGGGGGCACGGATATGGGGCGCCGTCGACCGCGGCCACATGGACATGGGCTGGGTCGCGCGGCGCGACGACGAGCGGCACGTGGCGATGGCGATTCGCATCGGCGCCAAGACGTGCGGCCCCGACGGCCGGCACCACCTGGACCGCGAGGAGTTCGTCTTCGATGCCCTGACCGGCGAGCGCCTGAAGCTGCCGTTCAGCGTGTACCGGACGTTCCCTGTAGACACGGGTGAAGGGCACGACGTGTTCGTCCGTGGCATCCCTGGCGGCGACGCCGAGGTGATCAACTGGGACGGCGAGGTGATCGGCAACGTGGGCGGCACGGTGGCGATGTCACAGGGCTATGCCCGCCGGCCCGGTGATGAGATGCTGACGTATGAACCGGACGGCACGCTGCGATTCTGGGCCGTGCGCCCGTAGTGGGCAGGGGGGCTACGATACGCGGCGGGCGGTCTCGACGCCGCCCGGACCCTCGAGGGCATCGTCCTCGTCCAGCTCGTCGAGTCGGCTCAGCGGCGCCAGGCACACCGCGCCGGCCAGTCGAGGATGCCCCGCGAACATCGGCCGAGTCACGCGAAGCGTCCCGAACTCCGGGTGGATGAACCCGTACCCCGGCCGAAGCGCCGCGCCGGCCTGCACCTGCATCATGGCGGCCCACTTGACGGCGGACCGCCCGGCGGCCCCCTCGCCGGGTGACACCGGCATGGCCATCTCCGGCAGGCCGAACATCCGCAGCCCGCTCGAGAGGCACACGACGCGTCCGCCCTCCACGCCGGTCAGCTCGCGGACGGTGATGAGGTCGCCGATGAGCTGCTCGGGCCGGGTGGCCCGGGCGAGCCGGCGGCGAAGGCTGCCCGACACCCGCCGCGCCTTGCCCGCCGGCGGCACGAGCACAAACGGCGTGTCCGGCTCCATGAGCGCGGCGGCGAGCTTGGCGAGGTAAAGCGTGGCCTTGGCGGGCTCGCGGTCGCCGTGGGAGACGATGAGCAGCGCCCCGCGCGTCTGCATCATCCGGGCGGGCAGGCGGGCGTCGCCGCGGCTGCGGGCGTAGCGGGCGAACGGTTCGATCGGCTCGCACTCCCAGTAGCGGCGGCGAAGCAGCGTCACCGTGCACGGGAAGCGCGACGAGAGGTTGACGCGGTAGACCTCCGCCCGTCCCAGCGCGAACGTTGGCCCGGCCTCGCGGCACGCGCGGAACTGTCGGCCGGTCCAGCGGGCGAGGCGGCGTCGGACGGCCTCGACGGGCAGACGCGGCGCCCCGGCCGTCAGAAGCACAATGCTGCGGAAATCCTGCATCCTG
>CAZMDT010000318.1:0-4033 GCA_964564965.1 uncultured Planctomycetaceae bacterium
ACGGCGGCGAGGTCGGCCCGTTCATCGAGCTCGAGCAGGCGGAGCAGCTCGCCCGGGCGGGCGCGCCGGGCTCCGCCGGCCAGCTCCGCCCATCGCAGGCGCCCCGTCTCGTCGAGGGCCACCTCGGCCAGCAGCGGACGCAGGTCCACCATCCGGGCCGTCTCGGCGCGGCCGCTCTTCCGCGGTACCCGGCGCTCAACGGGCCACCGCGGGTGCCCGTTCAGTTCGGCGAGTCGCTCCCGCACGGCGTCCAGCCGGCCGGGGGCCACGGGCAATTCGTATTCGATCCGTCGCGGCTGCGGCGAGGCGCTTCGATCGAGGCGCTCGGCCCGCAGTACGCGCATGCCCCGCGGGGCGCACGCCCCGAGCCGCCGGGCGAGGGCGCCGCCGTCGAGGTCCCCGGCCGGGGCGAGCGTGATCACGGCCAAGTCGTCGCGCGCGGCCACCCCCGTGGGGCGGGGACAGGGCAGCGAGACCCGCGGGTGGGGGTTGAAGCCCTGGGAGTACCGCAGGGGCAGACCGGCCCGCAGGGCGGCACGGGTTACGGCTCGCATCATGTCACGATGCGAGGCAAATCTCAGGTCGCCTTCGACGGCGAACCGGATTCCCCATTTCTCTGGTAAGGCTGGAATCGTCTTGTTCCGCCGAGCCTCGCGGAAGACCCCGCAGCGCGGGGCCCGTGGCGGAGGGCCCGGAATAGCGGGCCTGATCGCCGAAGCTCTCGCGAGGCTGCTGCGTTCCGCGGCATGCGGGCGCAGCATGCTCTAGTCCGTATAGGCTTCCGGGAGGAGCTTACGCAGCTCTGCCCGGAGATAGTTCACCGTTTCCTTTTCGGAGTCGAAGCTCATGATCCGCCGGGCGACCTGTCGCGCGTGCTCCAGCGTCGCCGAGCGGATCACCTTCTTGATTTCGGGAATGGCGGGCGGCGTGCATGAGAAAACCCTCAGGCCCATGCCCAGCAGCGGCAGAACGTAGACCGGGTCGCCCGCCATCTCCCCGCAGAGACTCACCGACACGTCGTGCCGCTGGCCGGTGCGGATGACCTCCTTGATGAGGCGCAGCACCGCCGGGTGCGCCACCGAGAACAGCGATGCCACCCGCTCGTTGCCGCGGTCGACGGCCAGTGTGTATTGCACCAGGTCGTTCGTGCCCAGCGAGAAGAAGTCCACTTCCCTGGCGAAGGCGTCGCACTGGAGCGCCGCCGACGGCGTCTCCACCATCATGCCGATGGGCAGGTCGCGATGGTGCTCCACGCCCTCCTCCTCCAGGTCCTCCATGACGTCCCGGACGACGGTCTTTGCCTGGCGCAGCTCCAGGAGGCTGCTGATCAGCGGAAACAGCAACGACACGTCGGCACCGACGCTGGCCCGCAGAATCGCCCGGATCTGCGTCTTGAACATCGGCAGGTTCTGCAGGCTGAAACGGATGCTCCGAAGCCCCAGCATCGGGTTACGCTCCGGCGCCCTCGCCCGCGACTGCGTGTACTTGTCCGCCCCCAGGTCGATCGTCCGGACCACCACCGGACGGTTGTCGCACAGCTCGATCACCTCGCGGTACGCGCGGTAATGGTCGTCCTCGGTCGGCTCGGTGTCGCTGCCGAGGTAGAGGAACTCCGTGCGGTAGAGCCCGACGCCCTGTCCGCCCTTGTCGAGGACGGCCGCCGCCTCCGACGGGAACTCGATGTTCCCCAGCAGCATCACCTCGTGCCCGTCGCGGGTGACCGCCGGCTTGTCCCGCAGGACGTCGAGGCCGCTGATCCGCTCCACCTGCTGCTGGGCATAGCGCCGATATTCCTCCAGCGTCGCCTCGTCGGGGTCGACCACCACCACCCCGCGGTGCCCGTCGATGATGATGGTGTCTCCGGCGGCCGCGTCCGTCGTCACGTCGTTGAGCCCGACGACCGCCGGAATGCCGATCGCTCGCGCCACGATCGCCGTGTGGCTCGTTTGCCCGCCGGCGTCGATGGCCATGCCGAGGATGTGCTCTCGGTCCATGCTGGCGGCCTGAGAGGGCGTCATGTCGTGTGCCATCACCGCCACGTCGCGCGTCAGGTGCGACAGCGACTGCCGGCTTTGCCCGATCAGGTTCCGCAGGAGGCGCTTCTCGATGTCGTAGACGTCTTTGACCCGCTCGGCGAGGTAGCGGGGCATGTCGAGGAACTCCTTGGCGTAGCCCCGCAGCACCGTCGCCACGGCGTACTCCGCCGTCACGTTCCCGCTGAGAATCGTGTCGGCGAACTTCTTGTGCAGGACCTTGTCGGTCAGCAGCCCCAGGTGGAAATCGAAAATGCTGGCGGTTTCCTTGCCGAGCCGGTCGGCCGTCCGCTTGCGAAGGTCCAGGACCTCGCGCTTGGAGATGCTGACGGCCTTCTCCAGGCGCGTCAGCTCGGCCTTGGCGCGGTCGACGGGCACGTGGCGCTCGGGGATGTCGAATTCCTCGGTATCGATGACCACGGCGGGTGCGATGGCCACACCGGGCGAAACGCCGATGCCCTTCTTGATCTTCATCCGCGGTCTCTGCGACCGTGCCGGGCAGCCGCTCCTGCCCGATCAGGCCCTAGTCCTCTTCCATCTCGCCGAAGCCGTCCTCGATGATCTTGCTGAGCGCTGCGACGCCCTCCTCGGCATCGGCCCCGTCGGCTGTGATCCTCAGCACCGTGCCGCGGGTCGCCGCCAGCCGCATCACCGACATGATGCTCTTGGCGTCCACCACCAGCGCCCCGCTGGAAACTTCGATCTTCGCGCTGTACCGATTGGCCAACTCCACGAACTGCATCGCCGGGCGGGCGTGCAGGCCGAACTTGTTCGGGATTGTCACTTCGCGGTCAACGGTGGCCAATGCGGTATTCCCATCTCGCCGCAAGCGCCTCGTCCGGTCCCCCCGTCGGCCCCACGACGGCTACGCCAGCTCGTCCGCCTCCTGTATCAGGTCGACGATGGCTTCGCGGGTCTCGCTCTGGCGGAGGAACTTGCGGAACATATCGCGCTGAACGTGCTTGAAGATCACCTCCATGGCCTGGAGATGCTCGTCGGGGTTGTCGGGGCTCGATAGCAGCAGGATGACCGAGAACACCGGCTTGGAATCGAGCGCCGAGAAGTCGATGCCGGCAGGCGACCGCCCGATGGTGGCGATCGGCCTCTTGATGCCTTTGAGCTTCGCGTGCGGCAGGCCCACGCCCCGCCCGATGCCCGTGGTGGCCTGCTGCTCCCGCGCCAGCACGGCCTTGCGGACCTCCGGCACGGACTTCCGGGGGATGGCGCCGGCATCCGCGAGGGACTCGATCAGCTCGTCGATGGCGTCGTCGCGTGCGCTCGCCTTCAGCTCCGGTATGATGGCTTCACTGACCACGATGTCGGATAGCTTCATCTGTTGCTCCTGCTCCGGATCTTGACCGTTGGCGCGCCGCGCACACCGGCGCCGGCGCCCCCAAGGCGGACCCTCGCCGGCTCTGCGCCCCTTGCCCCCCGACGCCGGTCCGCCGCCGCACAGGCCAGGGCGAGAGTCTATCGCCTTACCGGCCGGTCCGCCAGCGCAGATTATCCCCCGTCATTGGGCGGTCTGCTCCAGGGCCTCGTCGTGCGGGATCCCCTGGCGGTCGCGGACCTTGTCCTTGTGCCGCCGGATCTGCTCGACGATCTTGTGCAGGCATTGGTCGATGCTCTCGTACATGTCCTCGCCCCGGTGTGTCGCCACGAACGTCGTCTTGCGCTTCGCCGTCACCACGATCTCCACGACCGGCTTCTCCGCCTCCATGTCCAGAATCACTTCCGCCGATTGCACGTTGTCGTAGTAGTGGGGCAGCTTGGCCATCTTCGAGGCCAGGTACTCCCGAATCGCATCGGTGATCTTGCCAACCTGTCGGGACCGTGCCATCACCTGGATGTTCACAACTGCTTCTCCTTCCCGGCCGTTACGTCCGTGTCGTTTCCTGGCTGCGGCTCCGCCTGCGGAAGCCGTCGCACCACCTCGGCCGCCAGGCCGCCTTCCGGCAATTGGCCCATCGTGCCGACGACCTCGGGGTGGCCGCGATGGC